>CAZKUL010000039.1:0-21073 GCA_964555945.1 uncultured Planctomycetales bacterium | reverse complement strand
CCCAAGCCTACGGCAGCCTCGATCTCGTTCATCTTGGCGGAGAAGCCAATGCGCTTGAATTGAAATTTTCCGTCAATGCCGTGATTACGCAGGGAGCGGGCGGCCTCAGCCATGGCATCATTATTAGTAATGATCATGCCGCCTTCAATGGTCGTCACAATATGCGCCGCATACAATGAAAAACAGGCCATGTCTCCGATCGCGCCAATCTTTTTCCCCTTATATTCAGCACCATGCGCCTCAGCAGCGTCCTCGATCACATAAAGTTTATACTTACGGGCAATCCTCATGATTTCATCCATGGCCGCGGGCTTGCCCATCAGATGCACAGGCATGATGGCCCGCGTTTTGGGCGTGATGGCCTGTTCAATTTTTTTAGGATCAATATTTAAGGTCGTGCGCTCCACATCAATAAACACCGGCATAAAACCGGCCTGCAGCACCGCATTGCCCGTGGCGACAAAGGTCAATGCCGGCACGATGATCTCATCCCCGCGCTTGGCGCCAAAATCGTAAAGCACCGCACAGGCAATCGCATCCGCGTCAGTGCCGCTGGAGACCGCAATACCGTATTTGACACCGAAGAGGGCCGCAAACTTCTCCTCAAATTCCCTGACGTATTGCCCCTTGGTCAGCCACCGGCGCTCAATGGCTTCATCAATGAGCTTTTTGGCCTTGGCTGTGATCGACACCGTCCCAAAAGGTACCTTATAGCCGGACTTGGAGGCTTCCTTGCCGTCGGTAATGGCTGTTGATTTATTAAAATCCATCCGTTCTCCTCTTAAACGTTAGACCTCAATTGTTTCAAATGCTCCTGTGCCCAGGAATAACGATCTGGTGTGCCAATGTCGATAAACCGGTTTTCCACTTCAAAGGCGTAGAAACCTTGGGTCACCAAATGAGGGAAAAAATCTATTTCGATCGAGAATTTGGAGGGTGTTTCGACCAAAGAAAATATTGCGCGATTAAAACAATAGGTCCCCGTATTAATAAAAGCTTCACGCTCTATGGGCTGCTTTTCTTTAAAGGCCTCAATGGTACCGGTGGGTGCAATTTCGATCGTCCCGTAATCGCGGGCATCCGGCATGCGCGTGACAGCCAATGTCGCTTGGGCATGATTCCTTTGGTGATACGCGATCAGGGCCTTGTAATCAATGACACAAAAGCAATCTCCATTCATGGCCAAAAACCTGTCTGTCTTGACATGGGATGAGCCTTGCTTGATGGCACCCCCTGTGCCGAGCGGCGAATCCTCCCTGGAGAAAATAATTTCCCGGTCCTTGTATTTGTGCTGAAAATGACGAACGACCTCATCACTGCCGTGGCCGACACAAAGGATAAACCGTTGCCCTCCCTGGGAGGCAATATAATCCATGAGTATTTCCAAGAAGGGCTGGTCACCAATCTTGACTAAAACTTTTTGGGAACCGCCCGTGACCGCATGCAGGCGTTTGCCCAGGCCTCCGGCGAGAATGACCACATCGGGGAACATATATTATTAATTCCTTAAAGTGGTAGAGTGGTAAAAAAATTGAAATTGTTTAGCAACTTTGTCATCCCGGCGAACGCCGGGATCTTTATTCACATTTTCACAAGATTCCGGCTTTCGCCGGAATGACATGCTAAACATTATCAGAAAGTTTTACACTTACCACTTTATCACTTTTACTTAATTAATCCGCTGTCGGGTTGATAAAATATGATCTGGCTGCCTAAATTCTCGAATTTGAAGGGAACTTCCAGGAGCCCCTTAAGGGCCTGGCGGATATTGTCTTTTCTGGATGGCTCGGCAAAGAACAAGACGAAGCCGCCTCCCCCTGCCCCGAGTAATTTTCCGCCGATAGCACCCGCTTTGATCGCCGTGGAATATAAATCATCAATATGGGTGCTGGAAATTTTATCGGACAAGGTGCGCTTGAGTTTCCAACTTTCATCGAGTAGGCGGCCGAATTTTAACAAATCATGGCCATTCAGCACCTCTGCCGCTTCAGCCACCATTTCATGCATGCGGGCCAACTCCATCTTCTTTTGGGGAATATTTTCAATCTGCGCCTTGGCAACGGCTGAGGCATGCCGGGAGAAGCCGGTAAAGAAAAGCATCAAATGGTCCTGCAAGAGGTTTAATTTGGAAGCGGGGATGGTCAACGGCTGCACGCGCAAATGATTGGTGCCGCCAAACTCAATTAAATTAAAACCACCATAGGCCGCCAGGGTTTGGTCCTGACAGCCGACATTCTCCTTGATCATATCCTGTTCCACCTTGATGGCTTCGCGGGCCAATCTTTCCTTGGTAACCATCTGGCCTTTGAGCGCATACAAACCATTTAATAGCCCCACCGTAAAAGATGAGCTGGAACCCAACCCCGTCCTTGCCGGCAAGTCCCCATCGTGATGGATCTCGATGCCTTCATTAATGTTTAAAAATCGCAATACTTCCCTCACCGAGGGATGGTCAATTTCATCCACCGACTGGACATGTTCCATCTTGGAATAGATGATACGAGATTTGTGTTCAAAAAATGGCGGCAGATAACGGCAGCTGATATAACAATATTTATCAATGGTGGTGGCCAAAACAGCCCCATCGTGGTGCTCAAACCAGCCATTGTAGTCAGTACCTCCACCAAAAAAAGAGACGCGAAAGGGGGTGCGGGAAATAATCATGAGACAGTGGTTTCCTCTAAGATTTTACGTTTTAATTTAATTTTGGTGGATTTAATGGTCTCATCAACTGCCGCTTGGCCGAACTTGGTTTTAAGAAGTTCCAAGAATTTCGGGTTGGTATGATATTTCATCCAGGCCTCGTCCCTGAAAGCCAATACCTGCTCTGCGGTCAAATATTTGGTCGGTAATGGTTGCCCCTCATAGGAGTGTTGGGAGAACCCTTCATAACTGGAAGGTAATTTCCATCCTTCCTTGCGGGCAATGCCATAGAGCGGGCTTCCGGGATAAGCCATAGCTGAGTAAAAATTAGCTTCTTCGGTATTCATCTCAATGGCCAGATCCAGGGTCATCTGCATGCTGCTCAAATCATCTTCCGGGAGGCCAAAAATATAATTGCCGATGACATTGATACCGTGGTCACGGATTTTCTTGACAACCAAACGGATATCCACATCTTCAAAACGCCCCTTGGTCACGTCCTTACGGACACGTGTGTTGCCGCTTTCAATCCCTAAAGCCAGCCAATTCACACCGGCCTTCTTTAATGTGGCCAAATACTGGTCTTTGACGGTGTCTACCCTCGAGTAACACCAGATATTAAATTTATAGCCGCGCTCAATGATCAACTCACAAAGTTTAAGAAAATGATTGGCGTTAAGGACAAAGAGCTCATCCGCAATCTTAATATTGGTGATGCCCTGTTTAGCAAAATAATCAAACTCTTTGATGATATGCTCCGGCTCCCAATAACGAAAAACAGCCGAACCATCGGAAAATTCATTTTCCTGACGGTTGATAATATTGATCATGCAAAATGAACATTTCATGGGACAGCCCAAAGAGGTGTATAAAGCGGCAAAAGGCTGACGATTGGAATTATTGGGATAAGAATGCCATAAGGCCGTGCGATAATTTTTGATGGGCAGCAGGTCCCAGGCAATGCCCGGAAGCTCACGCGGCAGGTCTGCCTTGGCGACGATGGGCGATGGTTTATTTAACACGATGCCCCCGCCCGAGCGGAAGCCTAAACCATCCACCGTCTCCAGGTTGTCTTTTAAATCCGTGTTTAACAGGTTGGAAATGGTATACACACCCTCATTCTGGCAGACAAAATCTATGGCTTTATGTTTTTCCAAAACTTCACGGGGCAGGGCCGCAATGTGCCCGCCCACAAAAAGAATTTTACCTTCCGGTGCCAATGACTTGACCGCATCGGCCAAGCTCACCGCCCCGGCCATATTTTGGGAGCTTGCGGAAGGCTGTTGGCCATAGACCACAAAACAAACCAGACGGGCCTTATTGGCCGCAATTTGTTCGGCAGACTGCTGCTCATCGAGATGCAGCGCCTCACAATCAAGGATATTAACGGAAAAACCTTTGAGCCGGCAATGATTGGCCAGCATACCGGCCCAGATGGGCGGTTCAATGGCAGAAAAATCTTTGGCCAAGCCCTGATAAATTTTTTTAGAGGCATTCGCGTGGACAAACAAAACATCGAGTTGTTTCATGATGCTCCAATATATATATCAAATATTTGCAAATTGGTTGCGTTTAATGACCTGGTAACCTTTGATCAATTCCTGCAGTCCTTTTTGCAGGGACACATCCGGCCTGAACCCTGTTTTCTCGATTTTCTCATTACTGACGATATAATCACGTTTGTCAGGGTCTTCGCCGATCGTCGCCTCGACAAAATAAAAGTCAGGGACAAGTTTCTTGATCTCCTGACATAATTGCAACTTCGTCAAATTGGCGTCACTTAAACCCACATTATACGGTTGGTTCTTCATCTTGTCAAAATTATTCAAGGCATGGATAAAGGCCTTTGAGATGTCCCTGACATGGATATAATTGCGGTTAAAATGGGCCTCAAAGAGGATCACGAACTTATCATACACCGCACGATAGGTAAAATCATTGACCAGCAAATCCAGGCGCATGCGCGGGGAGATGCCAAAAGCTGTCGCCAAACGCAATGTAATGCCGCCTCCCGCATCCAGGATGGCATTCTCGGCATCCACCTTTAATTTGCCGTATAAAGAAATAGGCCGCAGGGTCGTCGTTTCCGTGCAATGTTTACCCTTTTCTCCCACTCCATAACCACTATTGGTGGTTGGAAAAATGACCATCTGATCTTTACTGCGCATCTCAAGGATCATCCGGATGGCATCTAAAAGAATAGTCTGGGCGCCCACCGGGTCCTTGGCACATAAGGGCGCACCGGTTAAACAGGCCAGGGGAAAAATGGCGTCTGCATTCTTCATGACCTTCGTCATCAAATTTTTGTCCCGCGTGTCTCCCCGAATGATCGTCAATTGGTCATGATAACAGACATCCAGGAGCGATGACTGGTTATACATAAAATTATCTAACGCAATGACCTCATGCCCTTCGGCTAACAACCGCGGCACCAACACTGCCCCGATATACCCCGCTGCCCCCGTCACTAAAATCTTCATATATTCCCTTTCTTCTTTTTATATGGATCCCCGATAAAAGTCCGCCTTCGGCGAGATCTCGCCAATCTAAAAGATTGGCGGTCATTCGAGGATGGCAGCGTTACTGGCGTATGTACCACTGATAAGTCTTCACAATGCCTTCTTCCAGGCTGACCTTCGCCTTCCAGCCTAATTGGTGCAGGCGCTTGGTGTCGATGAGCTTGCGCATGGCTCCGTCTGGCTTTGTGGTATCAAAAATGATGTGGCCTTTGAAGCCGCTAATGGTTTTTATCATCTGAGCCAGTGTCTTGATCGTCACATCATAGCCGCTGCCAACATTGATGAGCTCTGCGCCATCATAATGTGCCATCAAAAAAAGGCAGGCGCTGACGAAATCATCCACATAGAGGAATTCCCGGCGGGGTTTGCCGCTTCCCCAAACAATAACTTCTTTGGCACCTTCAGTCTTGGCCTTGTGAAACTTGGCAATCAAGGCGCCCAAGACATGGGCTGATTCGATATCCGTATCGCTGCCCGGTCCATAAAGGGTTGCAGGGACCGCGGCAATGGCGTTAAAATCATACTGGGCCTTATAGGACTGGCACATTTTGGTGCCTGCTATTTTGGCCAGGGCATAACTTTCGCTGGTTTGTTCCAGAGGACCTGTCAATAATGAAGATTCTTTAATTGGCTGTTTCGCTTCTTTAGGATAGACGCAAGAGCTGGAAAAATATAATAACTTTTTGACTCCCTCCTTATGGGAAGCTTCCATCACCAGATTCTGGGATTGACTATTTTCGTAAATAAAGGCCGCAGGAAATTTCTGATTGGCGGCGATACCTCCTGACCGCAGGGAACCCAGGAAAACATACTCCGGTTTAAATTTCTTAAAAAAGGCACCCACCTTGGACTGGTCTAAGACATCGATCCCATCTTGGGTATTAGATTTTACTTGGGTAAATTTCCGGTCCTGGAAATACCTGCGCAGGGAATTTTCAACGCTATCATTGTGTCCGACAATAAAAATCCGGGAAGTACGACGCATGGTTTCTTAATGTTGCGGGGCAGTTGTGATCATCCGCTTGGCGTAAAAGTCCTCATTATAAAAATTACCGTGCTCAATGATAAGCGTGGATTTTCCGTCCGTACGTGTCAATGCGTGCGTGTAGGATGGAAAGATTTCTTCGGCAGAATTCAGTTCCACGACATCAATCCAACTAAATAATTCACGGAGAGCCATGGCATAATTTCCGATATGCTGGTGCCCAGGATGCACGGGGGCATCGGGACCGGTCGCCACGCGAATGATCACTTTTAACGGCCATTTGCCACCGGAGATCATGGGTATTTTATCGAGCATATTGACCATGTCCGCGGTTGCCAGCAACAAGAAATTTTGCCGTGGATAAACCGAGACCGGTATATAGCCGGACAAGGCCAAACCAATGGTAAACTGCATCTGGAAACTTTCATTAATGGGCATCTCCAGGCAGCGCTCCTTGGGACAGTCGCGCAAGGTTTGGAACATGAATGTTCCAGGTCCGGCGACGGTTTGGCCAACGATCATCACCTGGGGCTGTTGGGCCAGCCATTCCATGGTCTTCTTAAGTTCATCGAAATATTTCATAAGATAATTTCTTGGTTGTTCTTTTAGAGGTTGCCGCGTCGCCTTCGACTCCTCGCAACGACGTCAAAATTTGATCAATTTGCCTAATCCTGAATGTGGATAGCCGTTGGTATATTTAAAATAAATTATTTTGCTTTCATATTTGGTGCCCTTAAACCAGGGGTCCGCGCATCCCCACGTGGCACGTGTATCGGTCATGACACTGACACCGTTATCGCAAACAATGAAGGTGGCGGGCAGGTCAAAATTATAAACATATTTAACAGCCTCATGAAAACTGCCGGTTTCCGCGGACATGTCCCCGCAAAACAAAAAAGCCCGTCCCTTTTTCCCTTGGTTTTTAAGGCCCCAGGCCACACCTGCCGCTGTCCCCATCAAACTACCCACGATCCCTGAGCAAAGCACCTTGTATTTCGGAAAACAAAGGGATATGCTTTTCCCATCAAGGATCGCCTGCTTTAACTCTTCACGAGGCACGCCTTTTAAAAGAGCCAGTTCATGGGAGTCCCAAAAACCGAAAACATAATCATCATCACCGATATTGTTTTCTTTAAAGATCTTGATCAGGTCATCTTCCCGCCCCGCGCGCAAATGCACCGGAGCCCGGATGACGCCCGTTGCAAAAACATCTGCAATATCTTTTTCAAAAGCTATTATTTCATCTTTAGTGATCATATTTTATTTTTCGCAAAAAAATCCATGGTCCGGCCAATGCCCTCTTCCAGGGGGACCTTGGGTTCCCACCCTAATTCTTTGCGGGCCAGAGTAATATCTGGCCGACGCTGTTTAGGATCATCCTGGGGCAGGGGCTTATAAATGATCCGAGCTTGTGGATTATACTTCTTTCGAATGAGTTCTGCAAACTCTAAAATGGTAAATTCTCTCGGGTTGCCAATATTGACAGGTCCGGATATTTTGGACAACAGAAGCCTGGTTATCCCATCCACGAGATCATCGACGTAACAAAACGACCGTGTCTGTCGGCCATTCCCATACACCGTCAGCGGCTGATTATTTAATATCTGGTCGATAAAGTTCGGCACCACACGGCCATCTTTAATCTGCATCCGTGGCCCGTAAGTATTAAAAATACGCACGATTTTGGCATCCAACTTATAGACTCGCTTGTAGGCAAAGGTGGCGGCTTCCGCATAACGTTTAGCTTCATCATAGATACTGCGCGGCCCGATGGTATGTACATTGCCCCAATAGCTCTCCACTTGGGGATGGACCAGGGGATCACCATAGATCTCCGAGGTTGAAGCCATCAGAAAGACCGCTTTTTTTAGGCGGGCAATTTCCAAAAGATTATGCGTTCCATAACTGCCCACCAGCATCGTGGCAATGGGATGGTTCATGTAATCCACGGGCGAGGCTGGTGAAGCAAAATGCATCACATAATCGATCTTACCAGGCACTTTAAAAGACTTAGAAACATCTTGCTTTAATAATTTAAAATCCTTATTCGTCCTCAAATGCGCCACATTACGCGGCGAACCCGTGATCATGTTATCCACGGCAATCACTTTAAACCCATGACCAATCAACCAATCACACAAATGCGACCCCAAAAACCCCGCACCACCGGAGATTAATACTACTTTCTTAGACATATGAAAACCTTTCTTAAAATAAAAGGGGCTAGGGCTTAGGGACTAGGGACTGGTTGTATTTTTTCTCAACCCATCCCTAGCCCCTATCCTTACAAAGACTTCCCCCTGCCAGTCCCAAAGTATTCAAAACCGATATCCCGCAAATGCACCGCATCCAGGAAATTCCGCCCGTCAAAGATGACCGTCTGGCGCATGGCATCGCGGATTTGCACAAAATCAATCTCTTTAAATTCCGGCCACTCGGTCAACAACAAAAGACAGTCGCAGCCCTCGGCCACCGTATACGCACTATTACAAAAAGTGACGCCTCGAAGCAATTTCCTGGCATTATCCAACGCTTTAGGATCATAAACCCGTATTTTAGCACCCTCGGCATGCAGGAGTTGGATGATCTCCAGGGCGGCGGCGTTACGGATATCATCGGTATTGGGCTTAAAGGCCAGGCCCCAGACTCCGATGGTCTTGTCCTTGATATTCCACAATTTTTCCTCCACCAAGCGCACAAACCAATGACGCTGCTGGTCATTGATGCGCCGTACCTCTTTTAACAAAGAAAATTCGTACCCGCTGCGTTCGCTCAAGCGGATAAACGCATCCACATCTTTGGGAAAGCAAGAACCCCCATAGCCGATGCCTGCATCAAGGAACTGGCGGCCAATGCGCTTGTCTAGTCCCATGCCTTCGGCCACCTTGAGAACATCAGCCCCAACCCTGTCACAAATCTGGGCGACGGCGTTAATAAAAGATATCTTGGTTGCCAAAAATGAATTGGACGCGTGTTTGATCATTTCCGCCGAAGCAATGTTGGTCACAAGGATTTTAGGCTTAAGGGGCTTGTAGATCTCCCTTAAAAGCTGTTCGGCCTTTTTGGATTCCACCCCGATCACAATACGGTCAGGGTTCATGAAATCATGCACAGCACTGCCTTCTTTTAGAAATTCAGGGTTGGAAGCAACATCAAAATCCAGCAGGATTTTGTTCCCATTTTTATGCTTGGACCCCAGGTTCAAATGGATGGTGCGCCTGATTTTCTTACCTGTTTCCGCGGGGACAGTCGATTTCTCGACGATAAGTTTATAGGAGTCCATGTTCTGGGCAATTTGGCGCGCGACATTTTCTATATACGTCAAGTCTGCATCCCCATTGGGCTTGGGAGGTGTGGGCACCGCCAGGAAAATGACCTGGGATTTCCTGGTCGCCTCGCCGATGGAACCGGTAAACGAAAGGCGCTTTTTGGCCACATTGGCTTTCATCAACTCAAGCAATCCTGGTTCATAGATCGGCAACCGTCCCTTTTTCAACGTTTTAATTTTTTCAGGATTGTTATCCACGCAAATGACATGATGGCCGATACTGGCCAAGCAGACCCCTGAGACTAACCCAACATAACCGGAACCTATAATCGCAATCTTCATTAATTCACTCCTCACTATTGATTTTGTTGCCCAGGCCGGGACGGCTGGAACGTAGATCTTACTAAATCGAACTTCATGCCTGGAGAGGCCTTAAGACGGAAAAGAACATAGAATGTGGTACCCTGACCCTCCAGGCGGTCAAAAGTCAAATCCATTTCCCATTCATGCAAGTCCCGGGTCAAAACAAATTCATTCTCCCGGGCACTGGTCACGTTCCCGTTGATGGCATCCACCACAGGGAAACTATTATATATCTTAAATTTCCATTTGGGATTAATTGTATAATCAAGCTCGGTGGTCACCTGATCGCTTTCAGTACGCGTATAGCGGTTCCCGAGGGAAAAAGACCAACCCGTCCCATGGAATTCAGTGTCGAAATTCTCGGAATTCCAATGCCCGGCGTGAAAATCGTACTCATTATCATTGTGGAAAGACAACCATGAAGCAGGATTAAAATCGAGTTGTGAATCATAAGGATTGAAACCCCGGTGCCCCGTTGTTCCCTTGAGGCCATAATTGGTATTGATTAAAAACCTCAATAAATCCACGACCTGTCCGTTACGCTTGGTCTGCAATTCATTTTGCAGGCCGAATTCAAATTGATGGATGCGATACAAGTCATCAATATTAGTATCATATTGGGTGAGTTCAGAGGCCGGGAAGGTGGGCCGGGCCTGATATAAATAGGTAATTGTCGGGGTGATGACATGACGCAGGCGATTGATGTCCATTCCCAAAAAATTGGTGTGATAATCCCAGACCCTGTAGAATTTGGTGGTCATATCCAAGCTGCCCCTGAACATGCCGCGGAACACATTGGTATCATTAGGGTCTGCCGTGCGGCTATAGTAGGTCTCTTCTCCCCCCACATGTGGATTAAACGAAATAAATCCAACCTTAAACGGGTGACTGATATCGTTATCGGAATCAAAACGCTGGGTCTTGTTATTGAATGTTTTTGGATAATTCTGATAGCTTAAGTCCGAATAGGTGTTGGTGCTTTTGGCATAAAATCCGGTCTTACCGATTTGGGTGTTATTGAGGATATATTGGACTTGGGGAATGCGCTCAATGCCGCGGATGGGGCGGTTTTCACGGCTGGTATCGACATCAAATGTCAGCGTCCCGTGGGGCATGACACGGGTCAGTAAAAAGTAGGTGTCCAGATTTACATTTTGGGCATTCTGTTGGTATTCCCTGGGAAAATAATTCTTCAAAAAATAATTGTCAACGAGGTTGTAATCATGGATTTTATAATACTGCATGACGATGTTGGTGTCTTTATCAACTTGCCATTTATGCCGCCAAAGGATGCGGTAAAGTTCGTGGTGGGTGGTGGGTCCCACTTTCACGCCGTTCCTGTATAAATCCCATAAATGATGACTGGCAATCATGTTTTCATCGGCATAATAGGTCGTCACAAGACCACTGCCAAAATTGGGTGTATTGTATTTAACGTCAAAACCTTCCCCCAAACCGGTACGCTCGCGCACGTCCCCATGAACAGTCACCTGCACGTGAGATCCCACCTGAAAGCGCGCGGTCGTTAATAAAAAGAGTCCAAAATTTTTCTTTTCACCCGGGACAAAGGTCAATATCGGCCTGTTTTTAAGGTCCTGCACATAATAGGGCAGGTACATGACTGGGATCTTGCCCAAATAAATCTTCATGCCATGGACCACAGCCCTATCATGCTGGTAAATATCCATCCGGTGGGCCCCCATGCGATAATGCGGTTCATCCAGGTCACAGGTCGTCAAATACCCCTCATTCATCGTCATATAATTTTCAGAAATCTTGTCAATCTTTTGGGCTCTGACCTGGTAGGGATCAAGATAGACCCTGGCATCACGGAACTCTCCGGTCCCATCATTGAAATTATAGGTCAGTCCCTGGGCGATCACATTCTCCTGAGGAGTGTCCAAATAGACGTTGCCCTCGGCCACCACTTGCTGGATGGCGCGGTCCAAGTCTAACTTATCACAAAACAACTGCTGATTCTTGCTGGAGACAACCACATTACCCTGGGCGTGAGCTTTATTATCTGCGGAGGAAAAGCTGACCTGATCAGCTTGCATCTGAACGTGCGAGGCGCCCTTGGTTTCTCCCTTGTTGACCTGGCTTTTCAGATTTGGCACTGGAAGAAAATTGGCCATGGATTCGTTGGTCAAAAACACCACACTTGCCAAAAGGCCGGCAACGATCCAAAAAAGAGTAATACTACCTTTGCGCATTCATCACCAATACATACGCCCCAATAATTCCGGCATCATCTTTAAATGCGGCACGCTTGATTTTAAAAGCACGGCCCTGGACACTCATGGCCCTTCGGCGGATAGTGTCTGTAATGATCTTAAATAAGAATTTCTCATTATGGGAGATGCCGCCGCCAATGATGATCAGGCGTGGGTTGAGCAAATTAACAATCCCGACTAAGCCATTACCAATATGTTCCGCGACTGTCTTCCAGAAAACCAACGCTCTTTTATTCCCCTTCTGGGCCAGAGCAAACATGTCTTCAAGTGAGATTCGTTTTCCCATGACATGAGACGCCAGCGCTAAGAGAGGGCGATTACCAACATAGGTCTCAAAGCATCCATAGCCGCCGCAATTGCATTTAGGACCGTGCTCATTAAGCGGCATATGACCCAATTCTCCCGCGGCATTATCTTCTCCACGGTAGAGCTGCCCGTTTAAAATTAAAGAAGCCCCTACTCCCGTTCCCAGAGTTAAACAGATCAGGTTCTTAACTCCTCGGCCTGCACCGAATTTTGACTCTGCTAAAGTAATTATTTTGACATCATTGTCAACATAAACGGGAAGATGGGTCCTTTGCTGGAGAATGGCTTTTAATTTGACGTTGCGCCAGCCCTGGATATTAGGCAAAAATCGAACAATCCCCTTTTCGTAATCGATGAGCCCCGGTAAACCAATGCCTACGCCTGCAATATCCCTTTTCTTCAGGCCGGCCTTTATGATACTGGCTTCAATTTCATTGGCCAAAGCCGCGATCAATTTGGTCCGGTCAGAGGCAAAAGGCTTTGTCGCTACGGTGTTTCTGACAATGACTTCTCCCGAAGGGCCTACGACTCCCAATTTGATATTGGTGCCGCCAACATCTACACCAACGACATACTGCTTCATTCGGTTCCTTAGCTTATGGAGTTTAGAGGTAGTATTCCCGCGATGGCGGAATATTTAAACTATATATAGACTCTGCCTTTAACTTTTTTATCTTATCTTAAAAGACGCGAGCCTTCAATATCTGATTAAAAGATTTTAATGCGGAGCAAAAAATGACAAATTCGAGAGGATTTATATTAGCTACGTGGCGGGTGTCAGGTTTTTGGGGAGGGTGAGGATGAAGGTGGCGCCCTGACCGGGGGTTGATTCGACACGCACTGTGCCTCCCTGATCTTCAATAGCTGCTTTGACGATGGCTAAACCCACCCCGGATCCTGTATACAGATCCACCGGATGCAGGCGTTTGAAAATATCGAAGATTTCTTGATGATGCTCCGGGTCAATGCCAATACCATTGTCTTTGACGGAAAACTCAAAACTGTCATAGTTTTCAGTCCAGCCAATTTTAATCACGGGCGGCACATTGGGTTTTGCAAATTTAATGGCATTACTAATAAGGTTAAAAAAAACCGCGGTCATTTTAATGCGGTCCCCTACAATCTCCGGCATCTTTCTTTCAATCTCAATGTGGGCTGAGGCTTGACGTATCATGAAGTCACAATTAGCCACAGCGGCATCAATGATCTCCTGGATCGAGACCCTGGAATAGGGATTCTTAACACGAGACATTTTTGTTAATTCCAGCATGTCCTTAATCAGAACATTCAGGCGGCCTGCCCCTTTACGCACGCCATTGATGCAATCCCGTCCTTGCTCATCGAGCAATTGGGCGTATTTCTTTTCCAGGTACGCGGCATATCCCACAATGGTCGTCAAAGGCCCGGCAATATCATGGCTGACAGTATGGACAAACCGGTCAAGCTCCAGGTTCAGCTTCTCTAAGTCTTTCTTCTGTTTGCTGATCTCATCCCAATTTTCTTTAAAGGCAAAAAGTAATAGTCCCAGGGCCACCGTGAGTAATAAACTAAACCAGAATATGATTTTTGACTGTTCATGCCAACGCTGACTTTTGCTCATGGATTCGTGCACCAGGGACCAAAGCTGTTTAACGATGCTTTGCACATTGGCTGTCAACAAGCGCTGCCGGAGGTCCGTATTGTCCAGATCTTCCAGGGACAGTTGAAAACCACCCTTTTCCACACCCTTGAATATGGAGTGTACGGTTGCGTCATATTGCTGGGTTTGGAGACGCATTTCTTCAAAGATTTCTTTCAAATTCGGGGGGACACCCGAAAGCCTATCAATTCTTAACATCTGCGCGTTGACGCGCTCAATGACATGGTCGAATTGTTCACGCAGACCGCTGACATAATCTGCCAAATATTGCGCCCGGGACGCATTGACCTGGCCAAAAGCCAGTTCATCAGAAGATGCGGTGAGCTTGGCAAAAATGATTTCCTTTTCTAATTGAAGGTCATTGAGATTGGTCGTTGTTTCCATCAAGACCAAATCCACCTGAGCCACGTGGTCAAATTCATGAAGTATAAAAGCAAAATGCCGCACACCGATCCAGGCCAGGCTGGCTAAAAATGCCAATAGCAAAAGTACCAATACAAATATTTTAGAAGGAGTTTTCATTTGTGATAGAGTCCAAAAGCCACCACACAGTTGCGTCCCTGCGATTTAGCACGATATAATGCCCAATCGGCTTTGTCCATCAGTTCTTCCAATAGTTTGCCATCTGATGGGTAAATGGCAAGCCCGATACTCAAGGTTACGCGCAGGGTGCTGTCATAGGCCTTGATCAACCGTTTCTCCGCGGACTTCCGGATACGTTCTGCCACCACGCGGGAACCTTCCAAATCCGTGTCCGGCAAAACCACACAAAATTCTTCGCCCCCGAAACGCCCCACGATATCAATTTCACGCACATTCTCCTGGATAATATTAGCGATCTCTTTGAGGACCTTGTCCCCTGCCAAATGCCCGTGTTGGTCATTGACCATCTTAAAATGGTCGGCATCAACCATCAAAAAGGCCAGGGTGCACTGGCGAACGGCGGAACGTTTGATTTCTTCCTCAAAGCGTTCGATAAAATAACGGCGGGTGTACACGCCTGTTAAACCGTCGGTGATGGCCAGGGTCTCGATGTCCTTGTATAATTTCAAACGCCGCAAGGCCAGGGCGAATTGATGGGCCAGGATCGCAAACTTTTCTTTGTCCTTGGGATCCAAACCTTTATACAGCAATACGCCCAGTTTCTTTTCTTTGCTCTTGAGGACAAATGCCGCGTATTCACTGGGTAAAACGCCTTCCTTGAACCCTTCCGAAATATCAGCGACCAATTGGCAGTCTTCGATAATCACATTTTCTTTCAATTTCCTAAAAAAAATATTAAAAGCATCCTGTTCATTGGAATGACGGGTGATCTCCTTGGTCATATCATAAAGGGTAAATATCTGCATGGCCTCACGCTCAAGTTTCGTTTTCTGCGCCTGGGCATTCGCTTTCTGGTCGATGATCTTCCCAAACACATCCTTGGCCCCAAGAACATCTTCATCCGCGCGCTGCTCAAGTCCCAAAACCACCAGCTGCGCCAGGTAAAAAACCACGCCCACAAAAACTGCCGTTGAAATGATTAAAATAAGTATCATGCGCCACACACCTTGTTGCGCCCGGTTTCTTTCGCCTGATACAACGCTTCGTCTGCTTTAAAAATCAAATCATCGCGCCCAGGCGCATCTTTAGGAAAAGAAGCCACACCGATGGAAACCGTCACATGGGTCTTTTGCCGCCGCAAGATGATTTCACGGGACTCAATTATCTTACGGACGCCATTGGCCACCCCTAAGGATTTTGACTTTGGACAATCAGGCAGGACAACGCAAAATTCCTCTCCGCCGTAACGGCAGACCATTTCCCCGGGTTGGTTGAAATGCTCTTCCAATATCTGGGCGATGGTCTTGAGCACAATGTCCCCGGCCATATGGCCAAAAGTATCGTTATATTGTTTAAAATGGTCTAAATCAATCATTAAGAAACTAAGTTCCCTCCCCCGACGCATTTCCCGCGCAATCTCTTCGCTTAGCCGGTCGAGCATATGCCGTCTCAAATACAGGCCGGTCAGGCCGTCTTTAATGGCCATGGTTTCCAGGCGTTCGTAGAGCTGCGCGTTCTCAATGGCAATGGATGTTAAGTCCGCAATGGTCCGCAGGAAACGCAGATCATCCGTGGCAAACTGATGAGGGGCGCTGCTGTCTAAGCGAAGGATTCCCAGTGTTTTCTCACCGACGATCAAAGGCGTCGAAATCAAGGAGCGCAGCTGTCGCTTGTCTTCCTTGTCTATTTTGTCCAAATCAAACCGGAAATCCGTCTGGACGTCCTCTACAATCAACGGATGCAGGGTCTTGACGACAAACTGGTCAAAAATGTCGCCCTTTTTGGCTTTAAGATTGACCTGCATCTGGCCTTTTTGCGAGGAAGATATCCCCAATTCACCGGTCGTGGAATGAAACAAATATAAAATAACGGTCACATCTTTTTGGCCAAAGAGTTTGGCCACCTCGAGAGACAATGTGCTTGAGGTGTCTTCCAGGCTTAAACATAGGCTTAATTTTTCTGTCAATTCTTTGAGGTGCGCATAGTTGATGATCTTCAGGCGCAGGGAAGCGATAGTCTCCCATTCATGATGCAATTCGGCCTTCAGCAAATTGGCTTTCTCAAAATACTCTTCCTTTAGAAGGGCAATTTGGGACTGTTTTTTCTGCAGACGGCCATGGAAAGCAATCAACAATAGAATGTCCGCGATCAGCGCGATGGCAAGAAAGAAATAAGCGATGGTATTGTGAAGGGCGTAAACAAAGAAACCCGCCAAGGGCACAAAGAAAGAGAAAAGGACGAGGAAGTAAAGCTTAGATAATGGTTTCTTCGGTTTTTGAATCAAAGAAGTGTACCTTGCTCATGTCGAAGACCAAATCCATGTCTCGATTGATTTCCGGGCGGTCATGGGCACCCACCCGGGCAATAAAACTGTGTTTGGCAGAATTTAAATACAAATAAACCTCACTGCCCAACGGTTCCACGACTTCGCAGGTTGCCCGCACGGTATTCTCTTGGGACGCTTCAGAAGCAAAAAGCTTATCGTAAATGTCCTCTGAACGAATACCCATGGTAATCTCTTGACCTGTATACGCAGCGATTTTAGGGTACATCGCGTCTATCAGTTTAACCTGAAATTTTCCCTCATCAAAGAAATATTTGCGATCCTTTTTGATGATGCGTCCGGTCATAAAATTAATGGGAGGCGAACCGATAAACGAAGCCACAAATTTATTCACCGGATGATCATAAACGGTCATTGGATCCGCGCATTGCTGGATGATGCCCTTGTTCATCACGACAATACGGTCGCCCATGGTCATGGCCTCAGTCTGATCATGGGTGACATAGATAAACGTTGTTTGCAAACGCAGGCGCAGCTTATGGATCTCGGTGCGCATCTGGACACGCATCTTGGCATCCAGATTTGAGAGCGGTTCATCAAAGAGAAACACCAGCGGCTTACGTACAATGGCACGGCCAAGAGCCACCCTCTGGCGTTCACCACCGGAAAGTTCCCGCGGGCGGCGTTCCAAATATTGTTTAATGCCTAAAATTTCAGCAGCTTCATGGACACGCTTTTGGACTTCGGCTTTGGGGTAATTACGCAATTTCAAGCCAAAAGCCATGTTGTCAAAAACACTCATATGCGGATAAAGAGCATAATTCTGAAACACCATGGCGATATTACGGTCTTTGGCAGGGATATCATTGACCAGGCGGTCATTGATCCAAATCTCACCTGCAGAGATATCTTCCAAGCCCGCAATCATGCGCAGGGTGGTGGACTTGCCGCAACCGGAAGGACCGACGAGGACAAGGAATTCCTTGTCCCCAATTTCCAGATTGACATTATGAACAGCGTCCGCCCCGCCCTTATAATTCTTATAAAGATTCTTGATCCTGATATTGGCCATAAAATTTGAAAATGTTTAGCGTCATTGCAAGCGAAGGTCCTCATACCGGACATTCGCAGTTGCTCCGAAGCAATCTCTAAAAGAATTATTTTTATTTCGCTACGCTCGCAATGACGATACCATTTTGAAATCGAGGCAATTGGGCCTTTTGACGAACACCTAAACAATTACTAGAATTTTTATTCTACTGAAACGAATAACAATAGCAATCAATTTTGACAGTAACTGATGGTGCTGGCCAGGACGCCTTTAAGGTCCTGACGCTCTACGATCATATCAATCATGCCGTGGGCCAATAGAAATTCTGACCTTTGGAAACCGGAAGGCAATTTCTGGCGGATGGTCTGCTCGACGACCCGCGGTCCGGCAAATCCGATCAACGCCTTAGGCTCGGCCATGATCACATCCCCAACCCCTGCGAAAGAGGCCATGATGCCTCCCATGGTGGGGTTGGTCAATACAGATACGTACAGCAGGCCCGCTTGTGCATGACGTTCCAGGGCCACGCACGTTTTGGCCATCTGCATAAGCGAAATGGCCCCTTCGTACATGCGCGCCCCGCCGCCGGACCCTGAAATAATGATCACCGGTAGCTTTTCCTTGGTGGCATATTCGACTAAACGTGTTATTTTTTCACCGACCACAGAACCCATGGATCCCATGATAAAACGGGAATCCGTAACGGCAAGGGCCACTTTCTTACCCTCAATGTCACCATGGCCGCCTATGACCGCGTCTTTAAGGTCCGTGGAGTCCTGGTCCTGTTTCAATTTTTCTTTATACGACTTAGGCCCTTGAAATTTTAAGGGGTCGGCGGAGGTCATCTCCGCGTCATGTTCCACGAAGGTGCCATCGTCCATGAGATGATCCACACGCTCGCGGGCGTTTAAGCTCAAATGAAACCCGCATTTGGGACAGACATTTAAATTATTTTTTAATTCTTTGGAATAGGCTGGAGATTCGCAGCCTGGACATTTGGTCCAAATGCCGGCGGGGATTTCCTTGCGCTTGACTTTGATGAAGGTGTAGTTGGATTTTCCAAATAGGGACATAAGTCATAATTCCCTCCCCCTCGTGGGGAGGCCTGCCGCTCTCTGCGGCAGTCAGGCTAATAAATTTGCAATAGTATTGCTCGGTTAGGGCGGGGGGATGCATTGCGACAATTCCCCCCTTCCCTTGCCCCTCCCACCAGGGGAGGGGAAAAATTATTTTAATCCATCTTATAAATCGTCAATCCCGACAAAACTTTAGGATAGAAATAGGTCGTCTTGGGCGGCATGCGTTCGTCGTTGAGGGCAATCGCGCGCAGTTGGGCAACCTGCACGGGGTTTAAAATAAATCCAGCCTCGGCATGTCCCTCATTGACTGCTTGCACCACTTCATCAGGATCCTTGGAATAGACAATATCTTCGGAAGCCACCCCCACCTGGTCTAAAATAAATGCCTTCAAGATGGCCGCATCCAGGCTCCGATAATCTTTGGAACCTTCCTGGACTATTTTGTCGATAAGCATCTTGTTCTTCAAACGCAGCAAAAACATCCCTTGCTTATTGTAGAGGCCAAAGGCGTGTTCGTTCTGCCCGGCGCGGGCCAGCAAGACCAGCCAATCGACCTTCGTTTTAATCTTATCAATCCGGAAATACTGTTCCAGGAGATTGACACTAATAGGAAATTTCTTAACGATCCGATGGATGGGGAATATTTGAAGGTCTTTGGAGTCCATGTTGGTAAAATACGTCATGACATAATTATAAGGCTCTTCACCCGTGGTTTTTTTGGCTTTCTTTAAAGCCTCACGGCGGATTTGATTGGCCACCTCGAAACGGTGATGTCCATCGCAAATAAACAAATTCTGGCCGTCAATGACATTCACAATCCCTTGAATACTCTCAGGGTTTTCAAGCCGCCAGATCGTATGCTTGACCTTATCATGGTCCATGGCTTCTAAATAAGGCTTGGCCGTGGCTAATTCTTTGTAAAAAATCCGGTCTATTTTTCCGGCCTTATCGGCGTAGCCGACGAAAATAGGGCTCAAATTACTTTTTAAAGTACTCCAGAGGGCCAGGCGGTCGGTTTTGGCCGCGGCATGGGTATGCTCATGGGGTAAGATACGCACTCCTGAATCTTCATTGATCTTAAGTAATCCCAAGAAGCCCATGCGGGTGTATTTTTGGCCCTGATACTGATAATCCTGCTTATAAAAATAGACGCAACGGGCGTCATCCTGCTTTAATATCCCCTTTTTAAACCACTCTTCGTAGGTTTTGCGCGCACGCGTATATCTGTTGTCCTTATCATTGTCCTTGGGTGTCTCTTTAGTTAATTCCAAACGAATAAAATTATGCGGATCCTGTTTATAATAAGCCTCTTGTTGTTCTTTGGAAATAACATCATAGGGAGGACAAAAGACTGGGGAAAGATTTTCGACCTTTTCCTTATTATAGAAAACGGCTGCGAATGGCTTAAGAGCTGGCATGAACAAAGACCTCTTTCTTCTAATCGCTGTTGGACAATAGGGTTAAAACCCTGTTTTAAATATAGGAACCGGTAATTATAGCACAAAATCGCATTATGCAAAGCCTGTTTATTCTTTGAAATGGGATGCTGGCTTGTTGCGGAAAAAAGGTCAGGACAACAGGATCAATGAGGATGGCAGGCACAGCCGCCACCGCAGGATGTCCCGGGCGATGCAGCCGGCGTAGTGGCGGGCTTGGAATCAGTCTTCTGACCTGCTGGAGCTGTTTTCTTCTTATAATCTGTTTCGTAAAAACCAGAGCCCTTAAAAATCATTCCCGAGCCGCCCCCAATCAAACGCGCTAACTTGGGCTTATGGCATTTGGGACATTTGGTCAATTTCGCATCAGTCATGCCCTGCAATTCCTCGAAAGCATGGCCACAGGCTTGGCATTCGTATTGGTATGTCGGCATATTTTCTCCGTTATCCGTCATTCTGAGGCTATGCCGAAGAATCTTAATAGACATACAACCCACGATTTGGCTGTTCTTTTAGAGATCCTTCGCCAGTCGGCTCAGGATGACACTGACGTTACGTCAGTGTCATTTAAACGCTTTTTTAAATTTATCTTTTAAGGACGATTTGCTGGTGCTATCGCCCAACTCCTGGGCCAGCTCTTGCATTAATTCGCGCTGACGGCTGCTGAGATTGCTTGGGACTGCAATCATCACCCGCACGTAGAGATCGCCAAAATCATGACCC
>CAZKUL010000038.1:0-21156 GCA_964555945.1 uncultured Planctomycetales bacterium | reverse complement strand
CGGTGGTGTGAGAGGACGGCAGGGAAGATATTTATTCCCTGCCTCCTACTCGATCGGAGCACGAGTGTCATTGTGAGACGCTTCCCCTTTTAATTCTTACTTAATTTTCTTTTAATCTTGTTTTTGATATTCAGTAAATGTTGATTTAACAATGTAAGGAGAACTTATGTTTAAAATGTTCAAGAATACTATACAAATAGTGCTCTTAGTGGCCTTTGTCATGCAATTGACTAGCTGTGTGTATGACGAAAACGACCGTCATTATCACCCATGGTGGCACCATCATCATGAGGTGGTAGTTGTTCATGATGTGCATTAGAATGGCCTAAGAAAGACAGCCATAACCCTGATGGGAGAAATCCTGTCAGGGTTTTTTAATCTGCCGGTTTCGTGAATCGTTTTGTTTTAATCTATTTTTAATTCTTTCTTAATCTTTCAGTTGCTATTGTTAATTGGACTCAATTTACCTTAAATTGGTAATTTGGAAACTTAAAAGAAAGACGTTGCGATCATTCATACCATGGGCATCTGCCCTGTGAAGGTACGCGCCGGGCCATTCAGATGAATTGGGTGACTCATCAAAAATTTGCTGACCATGAACAAAAGCGTCAACGATGATCAGCTTTCCTTAAGAAATTATCTTTCGGACTTTAGAAAGATATGATCCTACCATCATTCTCTAAGCAGGAGGTCTAAATGAAAACCAAGACTAATAGAATTACGAAGGTGGTAAAAGAGCCTAGAATTGGGCCATCGTCTAGTCAGCCGACTGGCACATTTAAGCTTCCCGAACTTCCGTATCCCGCACAAGCCCTTGAGTCCCATATTGATGGCCGCACAATGGCCATCCACCATGATAAACATCATGGAACTTATGTTCATAATCTCAATAACGCCATTTTGGGTACCAGCGCTCAACATTTGAGTATTGAAGATATTTGTATCAATATTTCTAACTATCCAGTGGCTGTTCGCAACAATGGGGGAGGCCATTATAACCACTCCCTGTTGTGGACGATCATGTCACCCAACGGCGGCGGTTCGCCCCATGGGGCGCTGCTTGACGCCATCAATGCTTCATTTGGCTCTTTTGAAGATTTCAAGCAACAATTTTCTTCCGCGGGTTCCAATCGTTTTGGTTCTGGTTGGGTTTGGCTTATTGTTAACAAGGACAAGCTTATTATTTCTTCAACGCCTAATCAGGATAATCCGCTCATGGATGTTGCCGAAGTCAAAGGTTTCCCCATTTTAGGTATGGACGTGTGGGAGCATGCGTATTATTTAAAATATCAGAATCGTAGGCCAGACTATATTGCCGCTTTTTGGAATGTGATTAATTGGGATGAAGTGACAAATCGTTTTGCCACGTCTAAATCATAGGGGGTGCCATCTGCTGGTATGCCAAAGATTTGCGCCATGATGAGATTTTGGTCACACTTAGCAAGGGGTAAGTGTTTCTACGTATATACCATCGTATATTTGCCAATGGGGATTTCATTCAAAGTGTTCTATAATAAGTATCATGAGCATCTATTACGAACCTTATCAGTTTAAGAAAAAATCTCCTGTATGGACTGATGCCGACTCGGCAGTGCGTAAGATCAATAAAGGAAGAAGGATTTTAATAGGTTCTGGTTGCGCTTATCCTGGTCATTTAGTCAGTGCCTTACTGCGTAATGCTGCTTCATTTCGTGATAATGAGATTGTACATCTGTTGACGGTGGGAGAAGCTCCCTATGCTCGAGAGGAATTTTCTCAATCTTTTCGGCATAATGCTTTTTTTATCGGCAAAAATGTGCGCGATGCCATTTCAAGCGGCAATGCGGATTATATCCCCGTATTCCTTTCTGAAGTCCCCATGTTGTTTAAAAGCGGTCAAATGCGTCTTAATTGCGCCTTGATCCAAGTGGCGCCCCCTGATAAAGATAATTTTGTGTCTTTGGGTGTCAGTGTTGATATTTTATTGGCAGGTTTAGTATCCGCAGACATTGTTATTGCCCAAGTCAACAAGCAGATGCCGTATACCATGGGGCAGGCGCGTATTCCTGTTTCTTGCATTGATTATTTGGTGGAATTTGAAGAACCTTTAAAAGAATTCCCCCAAGGGACACCCGATGCCATATCTATGCAAATTGGAAAGAATTTGGCCAGATATATCAGGGATGGGGATTGCTTACAATTAGGTATTGGCAATATTCCTGATGCTGTATTAATGAATCTGCAAGATAAGAATGACCTTGGGGTCCACACTGAAATGATATCAGATGGGGTGATTGATCTCTATAAGAAAGGCATCATCAATAATAAAAGAAAGAATATCAATACCGGAAAGTCGATATTGAGCTTTGTCCTGGGATCCAAAAAGTTATTTGACATTATCCATCAAAATCTCGATTTTGAGTTTTACCCCAGTGAATACACCAACGATCCCTTTGTGATCAGCCAAAATAATAATATGGTTTCCATCAATTCCGCCATTCAGATAGATCTGACAGGGCAAATCTGTTCCGATAGTATCGGCACGCGTCTTTTTAGCGGCTTTGGCGGACAGGTAGATTTCGTCCGTGGCGCTAAACGATCAAGGGGGGGGCGCTCATTTATTGCCATCCCTTCGACGGCCAAAGAAGGGACAGTGTCCCGCATCACCCCATTTTTATCTGAGGGAGCAGGGGTCGTGACTTCCCGCGGGGATGCTCATTACGTGTGTACGGAGTACGGGATAGCCTATCTGCATGGACGCAATTTAAGAGATCGGGGAATGGCATTGATCCAAATTGCCCATCCCAAATTCAGGGACCAGCTTTTGGATTATTTAAAACAAAAGAAATATGTCTTTATGGGGCAAACGACGATTAAAGATGATGACCATCCTGTTAAAGATCTTATTCCTGAATATCGGGATTTTAAGGGCAAACGCGTGTATTTCCGGATATTGCACCCTTCGGATGAACGGGCCATTCAAGATTTCTTTTACAGCCATAATCCTGACACCATTTATCAGCGGTATTTAGAGCATGTTGAGGCCATGCCGCTGGTCGTGGCCCAGTCAAGAGTCGCTGTAGACTACAAAAAAGACATGGCCATTGCTGGCTTTGATTCTGTTTTGCCCTATTCTCAAATGGTCTGTTTGGGACGATATGTGCGCCAGGAAGATGACATAGCTGAAATGGGCTTAGTCGTCAAAGAAGATCATCAAGGCCTTGGTATCGGGGCTTTTTTGTCTCAGAAATTAATAGAGAGCGCAAAGCTTCATGGTATCAAGAAATTATCGGCCCATGTCGCTCGTCATAACATTCGAATGTTAAAAATCTATACAAGCGGTGGTTTTAAGATTGAAGAAGCCCCTGATTCAAACCAGATGTTCGCCTCCTTTGACATTCCTCCAATTTAATTCTTTTTTAACCCTCTCTTCATTCAACATTTCTAAAATAGAATCGGTGGAGTAGAGTACCGAGACATATTCTTGAAGTGAAGAAAAAGGGAGAGGGCTATGAAGAACTTAATTTGGTTAGGGTGTATTATTCTAGGCGTTTATTTGATAGCGCACGCCAAGTTTGCGCTGGCCCAGATGATACCCAGGCAAAAAGACGATGCTCAAGTGCTGGGGCTGATCGAGGCCGAAGACTTTAACGAAATTCATCTGGCCCAACTGGCGGAACAAAAAAATATCGACCAGCCCATTTTAGCGTACGCGTGGGGCTTGGAGAGATATCAGCGCAAGAATCTGGATGATCTGCGCAAGCTCTCTTCCGAGTTAGGCATTAACCATGTATCCAATAATGGCCAGATCGTTTACATGCGCCGACGGGGTGAACAAGAGATATTTAATCTGGCTCCTCTGGACCAGGATGATTTTTCCAGGGAATTTATTTGGGATATGATCACGGGGCATTCAAAGGTTTTGTCCTGGATTGACAGCCAGGATGTTCATCACGCTGAAGTCAGAAAGTTTCTGGAGGAAACGATGCGGCACATAACTTTTCAACTTAAAATGGCCCAACAAATCCGGGAGAAGGTGCTGAGATGAAAACAAAAGAAAATTCGATGGTGAAAATAACGTTTGTTTCAATGGTTTTGGGAATCATGATTCTTTTGCCTTTTTGCTACAGCATGGGAGAGGCCAAAGTAGATACGAGAGACAGTATTAACGCGGAGAAACTTTCTCCGGTCAGTAATGCAGATAAGTCTACAGGAGAAAACACCAGCATGAACGGTAATACGAGCACTAAGGAAGGGGTCCCTATTTCAAGTACGGCCGCAAGCGCGGCGAGTAGAAATGCCTCAGGCAACGCTGATTAGCCTGGAAATATCCGGGTTTAAGGGGGTTTTATGAAAGTAGAATTTTTGGAAAACAGCCATGATGGACCGCTTATCCGTTTATATGATTTTAGTAATGATGAGGTCACCGAATTAAAGCGCTTGTTGGATAAACTGGTCGAAGGGGGTATTGACGCCCTGCCTCTTCATGAGCATTGCAATATTAATCCCCGGGATAGTTGCCACCTGACATTTGTGTCCGCGGATGAAGACAAGGGCATAGAGCGCAAGGGGGCCGAGTTTGAGTGCACTTTAACCATATCTTCATTGGGAATTATCAGTGAATTGGTTGGTTCTTTTGCTTTCGCCCCGGAGGAAGGGTATGAATGGCTGGATGAAACAAGTCCCATTGCCCTGTTGATATCACCTGATAAAAGGTGGTAAGTTTTTTGAATAAGCTTCCAGCATATCACTGATATTGGCGTAAAATGCCTCTTGGCCAAATAATTCAATGAGGCCATATTTATCCAGCTGGGTCTTGACGCTATCCGTGACATTGGTCCATCGAAGACTGATCCCTTGGGTCTTCAAAAGGCCATAAATTCCCCGCAATGTCTCTCCCGCCGTAAAATCCACATCCGCAATCGCTGAGGCGTCAATACACAGGCAGGATAACGGGGGCGCAGCCTCTCGGGTTAGCGTCATGACTTGATCAAAAAGTTGCGGGGCATTAGCATAGTAAATGGTGTGCGCGAATCGATATAATAAAAGGCCCGGAACCACTTGTTGAGGCGTCCTTACCGGCAAAAGGTGCCAGGTGCCGGTGTCTTTGTCCATGGTCATGATCACGTTTTGGGAGCGATAACTATGACGGACATGTTCCATCAAGGAGAGGACCATGGCCATGATTATGCCCTGCTCCACACCTACCAAAACGACCACAATGGCCGTGACCAGGGCGATCCAGAATTCCGAAGGGCGTTCGCGCCAGATGGTAAGCATCCCACCTATATCAATTAATTGAAGGCCAATAAGGAAGACCACCGCAGACAGGACAGCACTGGGTAGACGGGACAACGGAACTGTAAAAAAGACAAGGACCAAAAGGACGATGAGACTTGTCATAAGCTGGGAAAGTTGGCTTCGTCCGCCGGCACCATCGACCATTTGGGTTTTGGTTGGACTTCCATTGACCACGAAGGTACCTGATATCGCCGCGCCAATATTGGCCAGCCCCAAGCCCATCAAGTCGACATTTTCATTAAACGGATCATCATAGCGTGCCGCATAGGCCCTTGAAGTGGCGGCGCTTTGGGCCAGAATGACGACAAACATTGAAAAAGCTGCAGGAAGGAGTTTTTGAAATAAGGCAAACGACCAATGAACATCCGGCAAGCCGATGGCAGGCAGCCCTTGGGGAATGGCCCCCAGCGTATGAATGCCGTAGTTTTTAAAATTAAATATCCATCCGGCAATGATAGCACCAACTACAGCAATGAGAGGCCCTGGTAGATTTTTTGAAATTTTCTTTGAACCTGCGATGAGGCCAATCACCAGGAGAGATATCAACATATCATATCGATTCACGTGGCTAATCTGTTGTCCCATATCCATGGCCTGAAGGATAAGCCCATGTCCGCTCACTGAAAGCCCCAACATTCCGGGAATCTGGCCAATGGCCACTTGAATGCCAACACCCGTTAGAAATCCAATAAGTACGGTCCTTGAGAGAAAATCCGCCATAAAGCCAAGCCCGATTATCCGGGCGAGGATCAACAAGCCGGCGGCCATCAAAGCCAAAGCTCCTGCCAGGGCCGTGTATTCATGGCTGCCGCTGGTGGCCATGCCCACGAGCGTAGAAGCCAGTATGGCCGCGGTTGCCGAATCAGCAGCCACAACCAAGTGCCGGGACGAACCGAAGAAAGCAAACAGGATCATGGGAATAAGCATGGTATACAAACCTGTAACGACGGGGGTGCCTGAAATCTTGGTGTAACCGATCACTTCAGGGATGGCCAGCGCGGCAAGGGTGATCCCGGCCATGATTTCGGCGGATAACCCTGATTTATGAATGGGCAGGAGGCCTTGAAAGGGGGTTGATTTCATCTTGATTTAATGCCCTTTTTACCGGCTTGAGCAATGCTGGGCATAACAAATAAAGCTGTCAGGGAGGCGATCAGTGCGCCTAAGACAACGGCCACCCCAAACCTTTGGGTCGAGGGGAATTCCGAACATGTAAAGATGCCGAAACCTAATATCATGACCAAGGTAAATGTACCCACCGGCTGCCAAAAACGGTGCCGCACCTGACTCCATGCCTTATCATCGTCTATATTCTTTAATTTTTGACGTCGAAAAGCCCTGACCATGTGGATCATGGAATCTATGCCGAGTCCGATCGCTATGTTGGATGCGGGCGCGGATATAATATCCAGGGGGATGTGAAACCAACTCACCATACCTATCACAATGACAGGTATAACGCAGATACTGAGGGTGATAGCCACTGCGATCTTAAAAGAGCGGGAAACCACCCAGGCGATCAGGGAGAAAACGATAATCAGTTGCCCGAGCCCGAAGATGATGCTGGAAGCCACCAGTTTATCCAGATGTCCCATCAAACTGTAGGTACCTCCGCACAGCACAAGCACAAATCCGTGGGCATTCACTAGCTTTTTGATCTGAGAGATCACTTTGAGTCGGGAAATTTTTCTGTTGGATTCATTCATCCTCAATAAAAAAAGACCCTTGTGGTGATCATCGGTAATAAAGCTTTTAGAAATGGCGCCAAATTGGGGACTTTTAAGGATGTTCAAGAGACCTTCCCAGGACAAAAGAGAAGCAAATATGTTTCGTTTGGCCTGGGCCATCAGCACCGGCAGTGAAATGATGCTCCCGACGTTTTTGTCTTTTTCCAGGTCCCTTTGTAAGCCCCAAAGTTGTTGGTAAGACTGCTCGGTATCAAGTTTCTGACCATCGGCTGATTTAATAATGAGGATAAGGGGACTGCTGCCGCCATGATGGTCAATGTAGGTCAAGTCCTTTTCCAAGGTACTGTTTTTGGAAAAATATGAAAGCAGGCTTGGATCCGTGTTGGCCATCCATAATCCGGGCAAAGCAATTAAAAATAAGGCCAGAATCCCAGTCACCGTCAATTTCTTTTTGTTTTCCAGGAATTTCTCCACCTTTGGTTGGTAACGGTCAAGGCTATTGTTTTTTGAGGTGTCCGGATCAACGAGACGAAGAAAAGCGGGATAGACACTATAGGCGACCGTGAGAGCCACCATGGAACCGGCAATGCCCGAGGCGCCTAATTCTTTTAAAGGTTGTGCCGGCACAGACAGAAGGCTTAAGAATCCAAGTAAACTTGTCATCATGCTCCAGAATGAAGGCGAGAAAGTCAGTACCATGGCTTCTTCCACTGGGGACTTGTGCTCGGACTGCGCGCAGACATATTTCCAATTGTAGGTCAGGAAAATGATGTGGGAGAGAGTCAACACAAAGACAATTGTCGCCAAATTAGCCGTCAGTAGCCCTATTTGGATATTGAGCATATGAGCCAGCATTAATGTCCACATCGAGGCGCTGATGCAGCTGATCACCGCCCCCAAGACGATGGGGGGAGAACGGAAAATAATCAGGACCACGACCCCAAATATGATCAGGACCAAAAGGCTAAAGACCCTGATATCTTTGAGCAGATGACGGCTGATTTGTTCCACGATATACGGGGGACCAGAGAGGATCAAATGAAAATCATCTTCGGAAGACTGAAGGGTAAGCTTTTCAATCTTAGGAAGCAGGGATTGAGAAAAAGAGTTGTTAAGAAAGACAATAATATTAGTGGATTTCTGGTCCTTTGAAATCAGAAGCCGGTTCCATAACGGTCCCTGAATGGCATCCTCCAGCCCGCGCGGCCCCAACGCAATGCTTTGGATGCCCACAATGCCTTGTAATTTTAAAAGAGACGTCCCCAGGTCCTGGACCTGGTCCATGTAGGCCCGAGACCGTATAGGTCCAGTGGCGTTGATGATTAATAAGGTGTCTTTTCTTTTGAATAAACGGGAAATGGCATTTTCATCCTGAAATTGCGGATCGTTGTCTGAAAAAAAGAAATTATTGTCCACGCGGGGGATGAGATTGACGCAGTTAAAAAGAATGATTGCACTCGTGACTGCCAGGGCAATAAAAACCCATGTTTCATTACTCAGGAGGATACCCACTCTCTTCATGGATTACATCTTATTGAAAACTGGAGAGCGAGTCAAGCTGCATTGAGCCTCTGAACTTAAAATTAATTCTGGTTTCATCTAATATTCATCTTACCTTTGATATCGTATCCACTGTGGAGATGAAATACTCAATGGGGGAGGTTTTTATGAGGAAGATACCGGTCATCTTGGCGTTAGCTATGATGGGGCAAATGGGCGGAGTCCTAGGAGTCCTACCGGCCCATGCTTTTTATGGACAGGACTCCATAGGATTTTCCACGCTTCCCTACCCGCCCTATCCCTACGTGTTGAGCCGGCCCGTTGAAATCCTTCCCCAGGGATTTGAGACCATTGTGGCTGGCGATGAGACTTATTACTATTGCCAAGGGATTTTTTATCAAAAAGTCCAGCTTATCCAGCAGTATGTCATCGTGCCGCCTCCCATTGGTGCCATGGTTCCGGATATTCCCCAAGGTTACCAGTTGATGCTTATTAATGGGACAGCGTATTACGTGGTCCAAGGTGTCTATTATGTCCGTCTCTTGGATGGCTATAAAGTTATCTATCCGCCGGTCTAAAGGCAAGGACTTTTATGAAGATACATATATACCTATCCTTTTGTTTGGCCGCGCTGATTTTTATTCTCATGAGCGACCGGGCGCAATCATTAGATATCTCCAAATCGCTTGAGGGGATTGTAGAACAAATAAAAGTCAATACCATCACCATTCAAAATACGCTGACCGGTTACCCGGCTCCCATTGCTGTGGACACGAATACGGTTTATGACAATGTCCAGAAATTAACGGATCTTAAAACGGGAGACAGGGTCCAGATAAAGTATCAAACGATCCAGCACAAGAATATAGCCAGTAGTGTCACAAAGCTGGAGGTGGAGAATTCGCCTCTGTGAAAATTTCCCCCTCCCCTTGTGGGAGGGGTTAAGGGAGGGGAACTGTTAAGGGGGGAGACTATGATTAGAATTAATTCATTAAGCGATTTATTAATAGAAGAATTGGCTGATTTATTAAATGCCGAAATTCAATTAGTGGAAAAATTGCCTAAAGTGGCCAATGGAACTCAATCACGGGCTTTTAAAGTAGCGCTTGAGGATTGTCTTGAAATTACCAAAGATCATGCGCGTCGCCTGGAGGCTATTTTTAATAATATGGGGCAACATCCCACCAAGGTTACCTATAAAGGCGTCAAAGGACTTATCAGAGAAATGGAGAATGTGCTTCTTCGCCATGAGAAAATCCCGGAGAGCGATGCCGCCTTGATCAATGTGATCCAACGCGTTCAACAATTTAAAATTGCCCGCTACAAGCTGGCGCGTGAGCATGCCGTGGAACTTGGTCAGACCAAGATCATGGAATCTTTGATCAACAGTCTCAATGAAGAGCGCGCATTAAATTTTCATTTCAATGAATTAGGGCAGGGGTTAATCAATCACGAAGCGATCGACCCCAAGAGTCTACAGTCCAAGCCGAAAGAAAATCCTCCTGCAAGTTCCAAAGGGTTCTATGTGCCCGAAGGGAGATTGAGGGCAGGAGGCCTAAAAAAGAAATCCAAAAACACCGATATATCCAGGTTTATCAGTGAAGGTAACCCCAATACACAGGAACAGTAGGTCGTCATCATGGGAATAGCAGGAAGTCATCCTGAGCCCCCGATTAAAACATTCGGGGATAAACTGCGCGAAGGACCTTAATGGAGCCTACTCAACCCTACTTATGGTATAAGGATGCCATTTTTTATGAGGTGCATGTGCGCGCCTTTGCCGACAGCGGAGACCCTGATGGTATTGGTGATTTTCGGGGCCTGGCCGGAAAATTGGAATATTTGCAAAATTTAGGCATCAACGCCTTATGGATTCTCCCTTTTTACCCTTCCCCCTTGAAGGATGATGGCTACGATATTTCCGATTACATGAATGTGCATCCGGATTACGGCACCCTTGCGGATTTTAATTTTTTCCTGAAAAAAGCCCATCAACGGGGCTTAAAGGTGATCACGGAACTGGTATTAAATCATACCTCGGATGCCCATACGTGGTTCCAGCGGGCGCGGCGTTCTGCCACGGGAAGCAATTGGCGTAATTTTTATGTCTGGTCGGATACTCCCAGTAAGTATGGCGATGCCCGTATTATTTTTAAAGATTTTGAAACATCCAACTGGACCTGGGATCCGGTTGCCCGTGCCTATTATTGGCACCGTTTCTATTCCCATCAGCCGGATCTTAACTACGATAATCCTGAGGTGCAAAAAACCATGTTCCGGGTGGTGGATTTTTGGCTGGAGATGGGGGTCGATGGACTGCGTCTTGATGCTGTGCCTTATCTTTATAAGAGAGAAGGCACTTCCTGTGAGAATCTTCCGGAAACCCATGAGTTTTTAAGGAAACTTCGGGCGCACGTGGATAGTAAATTTAAGGACCGGATGCTTTTGGCGGAAGCCAATCAATGGCCCGAGGATGCTGCCGCTTATTTTGGCAAGGGTGATGAATGTCACATGGCTTTCCACTTTCCCATCATGCCGCGTTTATTTATGAGCATTGACATGGAGGACAGGTTTCCCATTATTGATATTTTGCAGCAGACTCCGGCCATTCCCGAATCCACGCAGTGGGCCCTTTTTTTAAGGAACCATGATGAATTGACGCTCGAGATGGTGACCCACGAAGAGCGCGATTACATGTACCGGGTCTATGCCCTTGACCCCAAAGCCCGCATCAATTTGGGCATCCGCCGGCGACTGGCGCCGCTTTTGCAAAATCATAGACGTAAAATTGAGCTGATGAATGGACTTTTGTTCTCTTTGCCCGGCACACCTATCATTTATTATGGCGATGAAATAGGCATGGGCGATAATATTTATTTAGGCGACCGTAATAGTGTGCGTACACCCATGCAGTGGAGTTCTGATAAGAATGCCGGTTTCTCCCGGGCCAACCCTCAAAAGTTGTACCTTCCCATTATTATTGACCCTGAATATCACTACGAAGCTTTTAATGTGGAAGGCCAGCAAAATAATCTCCGCTCCCTTCTCTGGTGGATGAAGAGGCTCATCGCTTTAAGAAAACGTTATAAAGCTTTTGGCCGGGGAAGTATTGAGTTCTTGCAGCCGGTGAACCGTAAGGTCTTGGTTTTCTTGCGTCGTTACGAGAAGGAACTCATTCTGGTCATTGCCAATCTATCCCGTTTCGTCGAGTACGTGGAACTTGACTTGAAAGCCTACAAAGGCATGGTCCCCATGGAACTCTTCAGTCGCTCCAAGTTTCCCACAATTGGCGAATTACCTTATTTTGTAACGGTAGGTCCTCATGAATTCTATATGTTTACCTTGCTGGAAGAAAAACCGGCTTCTCTTCAGTCTATGTCCAGTGCCGCTGAAGCACAAAGACCCTTAGGGACCATTGAAGCTGAAGATAGATGGGCGTGGACATATCAGATAAGGAGCAAAGAGAGGCTGGAAGATGTTCTGCCGGATTATTTTTTAACATGCCGTTGGTTCGCTGGTAAGGGAAAGAAAATCAGTGCGACTAAGATTGTGGATGCGATTGCCATTCCTTACAAGGACACTGATGCTTATATGACCATCGTCCGCTTTGAGTATGCGGATGCCCCTCCGGAACAATATCTGCTTCCGATCGCCTATGCCGAGGGAGAAAAAGCAGAAGCTTTGATCCAGAATTCCCGTCAAGCTGTTATCACCTCCCTCTTAATTAACGCCAACGGAAAACAGAAGAAGGGCGTTTTCTACGAGGCCCTTCTTGATGGGGGGTTTGCCCAGGCGTTGTTGTCTTATTTTTTCCATCGCCGCAAGATTAAAGGGACGAACGGCCAGATAAGTTTTGTGCCTACCCGAGCCTTAAATAAGCTCTATAAGCCCAGTGAAGAACAGAATTATGCGCCGATCCTGATGAATGCGGATCAAAGCAATACCTCCATCAAATATGATGATCGTTTAATGCTAAAAGTGTTTAGGCGCCTGGAGCCGGGTGTAAATCCCGATTTGGAAATTGGAAATTTCCTGACACAAAAAACTTCTTTCACGCATATCCCGGCCTTGGGGGGGGCTATTGAATATAGCAAAGGACAGGGGCTGACCATGAGCCTGGGCATTTTACAGGGTTTTGTGGTCAATCAGGGGAATGCTTGGCAGTATACACTGGATGAAATAGGACGATTTTTTGAATTCATGATTGAAGAGAAAAATAAAACAAAAGACATCTCCATCGCGAGCGGAGGACTTTTAAGTTCTCTTCATGAAACGCCTGGTGAATTTGTGAAAGAGGCTATCGGCACTTATTTGGAGTCTGTACGGCTTTTAGGCCAGAGGACCGCCGAATTGCATTTAGCGCTGATATCGGTCGAGCAAGATCCGGATTTTGTGCCGGTGCCGTTTACTCTTCAAGAACAGCGTTATCTGTATCAATCCCTGTACAGCACCGTGGGAGAGGTTTTTCGCACCTTCATTAAAAATTTTAAGAATATACCACAAGGCTCCCAGGCAAAGGCCCAAAAAATGCTCAGCCTTGAATCCAAGATCCAAGAATTCCTCAAGGTCTTGCTGACCCAGAGATTTTTATCCCTGCGCATCCGTTGTCATGGGGATTATCATCTGGGACAGGTGCTGTGCACGGGAAAAGATTTTGTCTTCATTGATTTCGAAGGTGAACCCAATAGGTCTCTGAATACAAGACGGCTCAAACAATCACCCCTCAAGGATGTGGCGGGTATGCTTCGCTCTTTCCACTACACCATTCAAATGGGGCTTCATAAGTTTCTCTCCCGGGAACTTAGTTCCCCCGAGATTTCATCCAGGGCCTCCCAATGGGCGAGTTTCTGGCATCACTGGGTGTGTGTCACCTTCCTTAAATCCTACTTAGAAACAACCAAGGATGTCGCTTTGTTTCCCAAGGAGGGGACAAAGGAGTTAGGGACGCTTTTGAATATCCTCGTATTAGAGAAATGTATTTATGAGCTCAAATACGAACTCAACAGCCGTCCCGAATGGATAGAAATTCCCTTGGATGGGATCCTTGAAATCATGGAGAAAAGAGATGAAGACAAACCTTGATGTGCTCCATCCTATTACCGATTTCGATCTTTATTTATTGGGGGAGGGAAACCATTTTAAAAGCTATGAAAAATTCGGCGCGAGGGTCTTGGATGCGGATGGCCTTCAAGGCGTGTATTTTGCTTTATGGGCCCCCCATGCCCAAGTTGTAAGTATCGTTGGTAATTTCAATGCCTGGCAGACCAATGCGCATCCCATGCGCAGGATTGACGCCTCCGGTGTATGGGACCTTTTTATACCGGGATTGAAGGAAGGGGCGATTTATAAGTATGCCATTCTTAACCCCGAACATCACTGGCAGTTGAAGGCGGATCCTTACGCGTTTCAAGCTGAATTAAGACCAAACACGGCTTCCATGATTTGTTCTTTGGATAAGTATCAATGGAGTGATGATACATGGATGGAGGGCCGTTCGAAAGAAAAATGGACCGAGAGGCCTATGTCGATTTATGAAGTGCACCTGGGATCTTGGCGCCGAAAATCAAACGGTCAATTCCCCAATTACCGCCAATTAGCCGATGACATGGTGGCCTACGTTCTCTCCATGGGCTACACGCATATTGAACTTTTACCTGTCATGGAACATCCTCTGGATGAGTCGTGGGGCTATCAAATTATCAATTATTATGCCCCTACCAGCCGTTTTGGCGCCCCTGATGATTTTATGTATTTGATCGATACCTGTCATCAAAACAATATCGGCGTCATTTTAGATTGGGTCCCCGGGCATTTTCCTAAAGATGACCATGGTCTGGCCAATTTTGACGGCCGGCAGATTTATGCGTACCCTAACTGGAAAAAAGGGGAGCATAAGGAGTGGGGGACATTTGTCTTTGACTTTGGCCGCCGGGAAGTGGCCAATTTTCTCATCTCCAATGCTAATTTCTGGTTTGATAAATACCACGTGGATGGGCTGCGTGTGGATGCCGTGGCCTCCATGCTCTATCTGGATTATGCAAGGAATCCCGGTCAATGGGAACCCAATGAGTTTGGCGGTCATGAGAATCTGGAGGCCATTGAGTTTATCAAAAGATTGAACACCGTTGTTCACGTTGACCATCCCGGAATTTTGATGATCGCTGAGGAGTCAACATCATGGCCGCGTGTTACTCATCCTGTCCATGAGGGGGGCCTCGGTTTTGATATGAAGTTGAACATGGGCTGGATGCACGACACCCTGGATTATTTTTCCAAAGATCCCATTTACCGCAAATACCATCAGGGACAATTGACCTTTTCGCTGGTATATGCCTTTTCCGAGAATTTCATTCTCCCCATATCGCACGATGAGGTGGTTTATGGAAAAAAATCTCTCCTATCGAAAATGCCGGGGGACCATTGGCAGAAGTTCGCCAATCTACGGCTGTTTTTAACATACATGTTCGCTCATCCGGGAAAGAAACTCTTGTTTATGACCAATGACCTGGGCCAGTGGCAGGAATGGGACGCTCATGGAGTATTGGACTGGGAGGTCTTGGGATGCGAGATGAACAGGAAATGGCAGATTTTTATCAAAGATTTACAGGTCCTTTACAAGACATACCCGCCTTTTTACTGCCAGGATTCTGACTTTTATGGTTTCGAATGGATTGACTTCTCCGACATAGACCAGAGCGTCCTGAGTTTTCTGCGATGGTCACGCGATTACAGTCAAGTCCTTATCTTTACTTTTAATATGACCTCTGTGCCGCGGTATGCGTATCGGGTGGGAGTCCCGTATAAGGGATTTTACAGGGAGATCTTAAATAGTGATGCCCTGGAATACGGAGGCGGCGGCATCGGCAATTTTGGTGGGGTTTCTACAGAAAATGAAGGATGCCATGGGAGGCCTTGTTCCGTGAAATTAAATTTGCCCCCCTTGGGTGCCAATATTTTTTATCTCAACAGGGATAGCCTATGATCAATGAGTGGCCTTCCATCGTTATCGAAAACGTTTCTCCCTGCATTGACGAGGGCAATTTCGCCATTAAATGTATCGTTGGCGAAGAATTCATGGTTGAGGCCGATATTTTTAAAGACGGCCACGATCTGCTTGAGGCTTTCTTGCTGTTCAAGAAGAAGGAGAGCGAGGCCTGGAACCAGGTCCCCATGCTTCTGGTTGACAATGATCGCTGGCAAGGATCCTTTATCCCAACGGAAAATACACGCTATCTTTATACCATCGAAGCAAGGGCCATTCCTCATGGGCGGAAATCGCGCTACAAGCGAACATTGGAGTTAATCGTAGACCGCAAGGTCGCGGAATTTGGCGCCTGGTATGAATTTTTTCCGCGTTCTCAGGTCCAAGCACCCCATCAGGAAGCTACTTTCTTAGATTGCATCGGGAGGCTGGCAGATATTAAGAAAATGGGTTTTGACATTATTTATTTGCCTCCCATCCATCCGATAGGCATTACTAACCGAAAAGGGCCGGACAATCTTCTGATGGCCGCGGAAAATTCTCCTGGCTCTCCCTGGGCCATCGGATCCAAGGAGGGTGGGCACAAGGCCCTTCATCCTCAATTAGGGGGATTTGAAGCGTTTGAACGTTTTATGGCTGCAGCCAAGGACTTAAGGCTAGAGATTGCGCTTGATATCGCCTTTCAGTGTTCACCGGACCACCCTTACGTGAAGGAATGTCCGCAATGGTTTTACCATCGTCCGGATGGCAGCATTCATTACGCGGAGAACCCACCCAAAAAGTACGAAGATATTTATCCTTTGGATTTTTACTGCAAAGATTGGAAGAATCTGTGGGAAGAATTAAAAAGCATTGTTCTTTTTTGGATTGACAAGGGCATCAATATATTCAGGGTGGATAATCCGCACACGAAACCTCTCTATTTCTGGAAGTGGCTTATTGAGGAAATCCAGAAAGACCATCCTCAAGTTATTTTTTTATCAGAAGCTTTTTCCCGTCCTAAAATCATGAAATTCTTGGCCAAAACCGGCTTTAGCCAATCCTATACGTATTTTACCTGGAGAAACACGAAATGGGAGCTGCAGAGCTATCTCACGGAGCTCATCGATACCAACATGAAATATTATTTTAGGGGTAATTTTTTTGTCAATACACCTGACATTTTACCGGAATATTTGCAAAAAGGCGGCAGCCCAGCCTTTAAAATACGATTGGTACTTGCCTCTACGCTATCTTCCAGTTATGGGATTTACAGCGGTTTCGAACTTTGTGAAGCCCTGGCCAAACCGAATACTGAAGAATATGCCAACTCAGAAAAATATCAAATCAAGTTACGCGACTGGGACCAGCCAGGAAATATTAAAGATTTTATCGCCAAAATAAATGGCATTCGCCGGGAAAATCCGGCACTTCAGGAATATAAGAACCTGGAATTTTATGAAACCTTTAATGAGCCCATGCTGTGTTACGGGAAAAGAACGGCTGATAATGCGAATATGATTGTCATTGTCGTGAATTTGGACCCTTTCGCCACCCATGAGGACACCATTAGGTTGCCTCTCTCTAAGTTTGGGATCCAGGAGGGGCAGAGCTATCAAATGCATGATTTGCTGACAGGCGCCGTTTACGTCTGGAAAGGCCCATCGAATTATGTGCGCCTTGATCCGCAGGTCAATCCCGCGCATATTTTCCTGGTAAAACTGTAGCAAAGCCTAAGGAATAAGTCATGTACAAGGACATTGATGATTATGGCGTTATTGGGGACCTGCATACGGTCGCTTTAGTCGGCAAGGATGGCTCCATTGATTTCATGTGCTGGCCCCATTTTGATTCACCGACGCTATTTGGCGCACTGCTTGATGAGCGAAAGGGCGGTCATTTTAGTATTTCTCCCTTGTGGAAAGAGGGCACGACCAGGCAGATGTACCTGCCTGACACCAATGTTTTGTTTACCCGGTTTCTCTCTGATGATGGTGTGGCGGAAATTTGCGATTATATGCCGGCGGGCAAGCCTGAGCTCAAGCACATGCTGGTCAGACGTGTCAAGACCATCCGGGGGGCCATCAAATATCGTTTGCATTGTGCCCCTCAATTTAATTATGGCTTGAGCGTACACACAACAACGGCCAGAAAAGAGGGTGTGGTTTTCGAAGCAGAGGACAAGGAGAGGTTGACGCTTCTATTACGCTCAGACCTGCCGCTCCGAACGACCAATGGGTGTGCGCATGCGGAATTTACATTGAAAGTCGGGCAAAGTGTGAACTTCATTCTGGAGAAGTATGATCCATCGGCGCAAGCGCTGTCGGCGGAAAATTACATTGAAGGAAAGCTTGAGACCGCCATCGATTTTTGGCGAAGTTGGATCAAGCGTTCCCATTATCAGGGCCGTTGGAGAGAAATAATCAACCGTTCCGCGTTGACATTGAAGTTATTGACTTCCGCGAGCTTTGGTTCCATGATTGCCTCCCCGACATTCGGGTTGCCGGAGTTAATCGGAGGCCCCCGCAATTGGGATTACCGTTATACGTGGATACGTGACACCTCTTTCACGCTCAATGTGTTGATGAAATTGGGATACATGGGAGAGTGCGGGGCTTTTATGCAATGGATTGAAGCCCGCTGCGGACACCTGAAAGCGAACGGTTCACTGCAGATCATGTATGGCATTGACGGGCGGGAGGATGTCACAGAAAGAGTCTTAACTCATTGGGAAGGGTACAAAAAATCACATCCGGTTCATGTAGGTAATGCGGCCTCTGATCAAACACAGCTGGATATTTATGGAGAATTGATGGAGGCGGTATATGCGTATAATAAATTTGGCCAGCCTATTTCCTATCATTTTTGGGAGAATCTTTTAAGTTTAATGGAATGGGTCTGCAAGAATTGGCAAAAGCCCGACAAGGGTATATGGGAAATCAGGGGTCCGGACCAGAGTTTTCTTTATTCCAAAGTGATGTGCTGGGTGGCATTGGACAGGGCGATCAAATTAGCCAGCGAGAGATCATTGCCAGCACCTCTAGAACGATGGCTTGGGATCAGGGATGAGATTAATATCGAGGTCCGTCGCGATTATTGGAATCCTAAACGCAAGGCGTTTACCCAATTTAAGGGCTCTGAGGCCATGGATGCCTCGAGCCTCATTATGCCCTTGGTGGGATTTATCGGCGATCATGATCCGCTGTGGTTGTCCACCCTCAAAGCCATTGAGGAAGAATTGGTGGATGATTCGCATGTCTATCGCTACAAGGTCCATTTGGCCGCGGACGATGGCGTACCAGGGCAAGAAGGCACATTTTGCATGTGCACCTTCTGGTATGTGCAATGTTTGGCCCGCTGCGGCAGGCTGGCCCAAGCGCGATTTTATTTTGAGAAGATGTTAGGTTACGCCAATCCCCTGGGTTTATTTTCCGAGGAGCTCGGGCCAAAGGGGGAAGGTCTGGGCAATTTCCCCCAAGCATTCACTCATTTAAGTTTGATCAATGCCGCCTTTGAGTTAGACCAACGGTTGGATGCTTTAGGCAAAGATTAATAGTGACTTCATTTTTGATAATCTCATCATTCCTGCTAAAGGGCAGACATGTCCCGGTCCCTTTCTTATGATGTCGTGGTAGTTGGTGCGGGCCCTAATGGCCTGGCTGCCGGGATTGTTCTAGCCCGGGCAGGATATTCGGTTGTTATTTTCGAAGCGGCCCCACAACCCGGTGGCGGCATGCGATCTGCTTCGTTCACCCGTCCGGGATTTATTCACGATATTTGCTCAACTGTCCATGCGCTCGGTGTGAGTTCTCCTTTCTTGAGGAGTTTACCGCTGGCCCAATATGGATTGGAATGGGTCATCCCGCAGATACCTTTGGCGCATCCGTTAGGTGACGATCAAGCTGTCATTTTAGAGCGCTCTGTTAAAGAGACCAGCCATCACCTTGGGCTGGATGCATTAAACTATCGCCGTTTAATGGACCCATTTGTCGATAAGGAGACTGTTTTTTTTAAAGATATACTGGCGCCTCCATGGCATTGGCCTCACGATGCGTGGACCACGGCTCGCTTCGGATTTTATGGGATACAATCCAGTAATGGTCTTAGTCGCCGCCTTTTTCAGGGGCAAGATGCGAGGGCATTATTCTCCGGTCTCTGCGCCCATGCTAATAGGCCGTTGGACCAATCCCTGACAGGGGCTTTTGGATTGCTGTTGGCCGTAGCTGGACACACCAATGGCTGGCCTTTTGCACGTGGTGGTTCTGGCAATTTGAGCCAGGCTTTGACCTTATATTTTCAATCATTGGGCGGCCACATCAAAACAAACCATCGTGTGACATCCCTACAGGAACTTCCCCGGGCCCGCGTCATCATGGGTGATATCACCCCTCGTCAACTGCTTGCTCTGGCATCAAAAATGCTGCCCGAGGACTATAAGAATAAATTGAGAAACTATCGCTATGGACCTGGGGTATTCAAAATAGACTGGGCCTTGGCAGGTCCCATCCCATGGCACGCAACGGCATGCGCAAGAGCGGGGACAGTGCATATCGGAGGGACTTTACAGGAAATCGCCCGCAGCGAGTGGGACGTCTGGAAAGGCAATCATCCCAAGGAGCCCTTTGTGATATTGACACAACCAAGCCTTTGTGACGGCTCGCGCGCCCCGGATGGCCATCACACAGCCTCGGCCTATTGCCATGTCCCCTTGAATTCAACGGTTAACATGACGCACGTGATAGAATCACAAATTGAACGTTTTGCACAAGGATTTTGTGGCCTCGTTCTGGCCCGTCATATCATGACTACCAGCCAGTTAGAGAATCACAACGCCAATATTGTCGGAGGGGATATCAATGGCGGCCTTATGGATTTGCCCCAATTTCTTTTTCGCCCTACCCCGCGCTGGGATCCTTACAGCACGCCCTGCAAGGGGCTTTATCTCTGTTCTTCATCAACACCTCCCGGTGGTGGTGTTCACGGGATGTGCGGCTATTATGCAGCTCAATCGGTGCTGCGACGTGAGTTTGGCTGGTCTAAGAGTCCTTAATCATTTTTTCATCTTTTCTTCATTGTTGATTTGTTACACTTGAAATGGAGAAAAAATAATATGACTAATTTACTTAAATTAATTACCTTGGTAGTGACCTTTCTTGGTGTAGCTTCAGCGGGGGCAATGGCTGCGATCTCCCTGCAGAATACAGATGCGGATACCTTGGGGGTCCTCTCCATTATTGATCAAAATGATATCCAGGCGGCCCAACTGGCGGAGCAAAAAACAATCAACCATGCCGTTTTAGACTATGCGCGTATGTTGGATCTGGACCATAACGAACATCTGGATGAAACCAGGCATCTTTCCCAACAGTTAGGAATGACCATTGAAGACAACGGTTCTCTGGAGGAACTGCGCACGGATGGGGACCAGGATCTGGCTGCGTTGACGGTGTTGGACGCCAAAGATTTTTCTGAATTATATATCGCGGACATGATCAAGGGCCAGGCAGAGGCTTTAGACTGGATCGATATGCAGGACACTCAAAATAAAAAAGTTAAAAAATTCCTAGACCAGACGCGCGAGATCCTGGATAGGTGCCTTGAAACCGCCGAAAGAATCCAGAAACAACAAACAGGTTCCTTGTAGAGACGCCATTTATGGCGTCTTTTTCTTTGTGCGCCCGGCAGGGCGCACTTACTTGAAGGTGCAAGTCCTTTACAGGCCTGATA
>CAZKUL010000037.1:0-21449 GCA_964555945.1 uncultured Planctomycetales bacterium | reverse complement strand
GAAGACCAGGACAAGTCGTTCTATTTCCTAAGGATGGATATTTTGGTGAGGTGCCCCAAATGCCCAAAGAAGGCACGCTCATCCTGGCACCTTTTTTTTCCAGAAAGCAAATCAGAGATGTTGGTTTGATTAAAACAAATGTCATTCTTCCGGGCACTCCTCCCATCGAGCAAATCAGGGATGACATCGATCCGGATGCTCTTTTGGAGCCCGGTCAGACACTTCAAGGAGTGGGTTTAAGAAGTTTTCTCCAAGCAAATGGAAATAGCCATAACCATAGGGCCTTGTACTTTACAGGCGCTGATGGGATAGCTTTATTGGCGCCTGATGATATTGAAGCAATGAGTGCTAGAACGAAAAGGCTTTTTGAACCTAGAGTGAGAATGGGCGGAGCTGCAAATTTTAATACCTATACCTACATGGATGATGTGATAGATAATGATGTCGAACTTCATTTCTTCCGTGATGACGTGGCCCCAACCACCAATGATCTTCCTAATGGAGATGGTTGGCAAAAGAGGTCTGATTATGCTGCGGGACGAAGTAAACATTTACCCGAAGGGGATATCCGTAAGGGCCATCAATCTGCATTATTGCAGTATCACGAAGTGATTGCCACGACAGAATCAGGACGCAGAAAGAAAGCAAGGGCCTATGTTCCTGTCAATTATAATTTGTATCATGTGTCCAGAGTGGACCCTCCAGACATGCAAAGAGGGCAAAGGGAAGAGTTTGAAGGGGCCCTTTTACAGGCGGGTGGGCCCTTGGTTACAGCAGCGGGAAATGTCTTTCAACTGCCTGTTGCCGCTCCCCAGCTGGCGCGGCAAAGAAGGCGGATGTGGAGGCGTACGCGGACGCAGGCGAGTCCTGCGCACATGGATCAGGCGCAATTGTCAACACCGGCAGCGATTAAGAGTCCGACCGGAGGCATTGACCTTACAAAAACAAAGGACAATGTCCTCTTTAAGCAAAACGGAAATTTTCTGACAGATGGCCTGCCTCTGCCTGAATTAATGCGGCAAATGCTATTATCCTTCAAAGGCTTTGATTTTGAAATCGTCGGATACCAGAGGATTTTAAATCCTGTGGAATTATTTTTGGGCCCCTCTGTCAATGAAGGAGGGACATGGTTTACCCGAAGGTACTCTCCCTACGATAAAAATATCATGACTGCTTTTGCTCCCTCTGATTGGTCGCAGCAATCCATTTGAACGAAATCCATTATAGTGGTAAAATAAAATTTGATTTTAAAGGAGGATTCCTATGCGCTTATTTTTAGCTTCCATGATGGCTTTTGCAAGTTTAATCCAACCTGCGCACGCAGCTTTAAAGACACAAACCGTGGACTACAAGCAAGGAGACGCGGACTTGGAGGGCTACCTTGCCTATGATGATGCTTTTAGCGGAAAGCGTCCTGGGGTCCTGGTTGTGCATGAATGGAAAGGGCTTAATGGCTACGCCAAACGGCGTGCCGATATGTTGGCCCAATTGGGTTATGTTGCTTTTGCGGCTGACATCTACGGCAAAGGCATACGACCTCAGACGGTACCTGAAGCAGCGGCCCTATCGGGCAAATTTAAAGAGAATCGCACCCTTTTAAGGGCCCGTGTTACTGCGGCCCTGGATGTTCTAAAGTCCCAGCCCAGCGTAGACATTACAAAATTAGCAGCCATCGGTTATTGCTTCGGAGGTACGGCGGTCCTGGAATTAGGCCGCAGTGGAGCTGATATCAAGGGCATTGTCACCTTCCATGGCGGGCTTAGTACGCCCACCCCTCAAGATGCCAAGAATATCAAAGCCAGGGTCCTGGCGCTTCACGGCGCTGACGACCCGTTTGTCAAGCCGGATGAAGTGGCTGCATTTGAAAAGGAAATGTCGGATGCGCATGTCAATTATCGACTCGTCAAATATCCCGGCGCCATGCATGGGTTTACCAACCCCGATAATCAAAATGTCCCTCCCGGGGCATTATACAATGAAGCTGCTGACAAGGCCTCCTGGATTGAAATGCAAAAGTTTTTTAAAGAGATTTTTGCCGATTAATCGGAAAACTGCACCAGTTGGCATTCCCAGTCCCCGAATGGTATACTTCCCAGAGGGAGTTTTCCGTCGAAAGCATTTCTAAAGTCGACGGATAAAGACTGTATGTTACGTAAAATCATAAGTTTGATTATAGCTATCGCCTTTACATGTTCCTGTTTTGGACCTGTTTGCCCGGCCCAAACCCAGAGCCTTTTAGGATTGTCCAAGCCCGGGGTCATGGTTTCTTTAAGCCCATCCTATGAACCTGCTCTTATTAAAGGGTTGAACGTCCATAAGGAAAATCCCTTTCTTTTTGATTTTATCGTAGATACTGGCAACAGCAAGCTATCAGGTGACGCTCTAAGGTCAGAAGGGGACCGTTTGATCAAGTATTTCTTTGCGGCCTTGACCATTCCAGACAAGGATTTATGGGTCAATCTTTCCCCGTATGAGAAAGACAGGATGATCCCCCAAGCCTTAGGGAAAACAGCCATGGGCCGCGATCTATTAGCGCAAGATTACATGCTCAAACAATTGACAGCTTCACTGATCTATCCTGAGAAAGGGCTGGGTAAGGAATTTTGGGACAAAATCTATGCTCAAGCCAGAGAACGATTCGGCACGACGGATATCCCCGTCAATACCTTTAATAAGGTATGGATTGTAGCCCAAAAGGCGAGTGTCTATGAACACAATCAAACCGCCTTTATCGTCAGCGGCCACCTCAAGGTCATGCTGGAAGAAGATTATCTAGCCACCCAAAAACACCAACGCCAATCCGGGGACATGAAAGCATCCCAGGGAAAAAACCTTACGCAAAATGTGATTAGACAAATTATAATTCCCGCCATCGAACACGAAGTCAACACCGGCAAGAACTTTGCCACCTTGCGCCAAATATTCTATTCACAAATCCTTGCCACTTGGTTTAAGCGCAATTTAAAGCAAACATTACTCTCCCAGGTCTATGCGGATAGATCAACAGTAAAGGGCATTGATCTTAAAGATCCTCTGATAAAGGAATTGATCTACCAACGTTATCTACAAGCCTATAAAAAGGGAGCCTTTAATTATATTAAAGAAGAATTTGATCCTTTGACACAAGAATCAACGCCAAAGAAATATTTTTCTGGAGGATACGCTACAGCGTTAGTGGTGGATGTGGTGGATAGGGCTTCAACGAGTCAACTGAGAGTGGCGGAGAAGCCGACAGGCAGAGATGTCGATTTAACCGCGGCGTTTCATCTTAACCCCGTAAAAAAAGATCTACCCATTGAAATCCTTTTTATGGAATTAAATAGCAGTGGCGAATACCCTTGGTTAGAGGTTGATGCCAAAAGGTCTTTAAAGGTTTATCTATCTAACCCTGTAGATCCCCGCAGGGATGCCAAAACTTGGATGAAGAGGGAGATAGATTTTTGGCTATTGATTCCCAAGGCCCAACGACCATTGCCAAAGTCACGTGCAGAGATACTCGAAAATATCCAGGCAAGATATCAGGAAATTGTGGGTGCCACGGTCATCCAGACCCTCCATGAGTATGGTAATTTGTCTGTTGGGGGAAAGGGACTCGAGGATACAAAAGCTATTTCCGTTTATCTTAAGGATAGAGATATGGGGAAAGCCGTCGCGACCATAAGGCATTCTTTAGGGTATTCATCTGCTGCAGAAGATGCCCAGATTGCGAGGATATTGCACCGGTCTGTGTATTTATATAATCGGTATCGCGTTGCAGCAACGGCTGAAGAGATCAGTGCGGCTACGCACAAGATTGCAGATCTCATCAAAAGGGGGGTAAACGATTTTACAGCGGCGCCATTGGAGACGGATGCGCTAGCCATCGTTTTAGATAGCCTGGGTCTGGAGGGATGGTTTGTCTGGGAAACAAGTCAACAATCACCCCATGGCATCGCCGTTACGGCACCCGGTAAAAAAAACCCACCATCGATAGATAAATTCTCTGTTTTCCCGTGGAACAGGGACGATCTATTGCAGCGTTTAGAAAGCATTGAAATGCAAGGGTTAGACAGGAGTACGGCCATGAGGAACCCTCAGAGGCATGCAGATAGAGCCCAAGCGACTGTTGATAATGGCGGTATCGATTTGAATACATTGAATAATGGCTTAACGGTAACCAAGGATGCTGACGGCGGTGTATCCATGCCCGTTGACGCGGCCTTGATGGCGCAGGTGCGCCGGGAAGGGATCAGCACAGCGACACCGGTCATTATCAATATGAGGGTCTTGAGCTCCGTTGACCAGCTATTGGATGTTTAGGATAGCTATGTTTTAAGTTTTTCTTCCACCATTTGCAGGGCCTGTCGGATAGTGTTGTCCGTGGGGTCCATGCGTAAGACCTGCAGCAGAGATTCCTTACAGTTTTCATATTGTCCCAGACGCCAGTAAAGGTCAGCCAGAGAGCGATAAGAAAAAATAAAATTGGGGTTTAATTCAATGGCCTTGTGAAAATTCTCCAGGGCCAGTTGCACATGACCGGTATCGCGGTAGGTCCCGGCAATGTTGTGATAGGCGACCGGATTCTGAGGGTCCAGGGCAATGGCTTTAAGATAGGTGGTAAGGGCCTTGTCATGAATACCTTTGTTGGCGTACTCCATCCCTAAATTATTGATGACCCTATAATCATCCGGCCTATAGGTGACCAATTGCTCGTAGAAGCCAATAGAGGTGCGCCAGTCCAGGTTGCGGTGGATGTTGACGGCACAGAAAGTGATCAACACGACAATGACGACTTTTAACAGGGTTGTAAGCTGTTGCCTCCGTTGGGCCCACTGAAGGCATAAAATAACAACGATCAAGGCAATGCCGATCATAGGCATGTAAAGAAAATGTTCATAGATGACAGCATTAATGGGCACGAGAACATTCGATGTAGGCGCGATGGCTATAAAAAACCACCCTATCCCAAATGAAATCCAGGGCTTGTTTTTCCAATATTTGAATGCAGCCACTAACATACCCGTAACGATCAATCCACCAACGATAACGTCCCATTCAAACAGAGATTGCGCCCAGGGAAGCTGCCTTTCCACGCGCAATTGATGGGGAAAAAAAAGAAAGCCGGCATATTGGGTCATGGCCTTAAAGAAAGTCATGAGCCGGATGCTGGGGTGGCCCGTGAATGCATTGTCCTCGTTATAGAAATTAAAACTGTTATGGAAATTAAGCACCGTGCCCCGCAGGATGACGTAGACTAAGGCCAATACTATAAAAGGCCACACCGCCGCCGCTGTTTGCAGACAACGTCCCCCCAACGAGTTTGCCTTTGACAGCAGGAAAAAATCCATTAAAGGAAGCAGGCCGACCAGGACAAAGCCGGTTTCTTTGGAGAGGATGGCCAACGGAAAAAGCAGAAAGGCCGCCCAGTAAGAACGCGAAGCCCAGGCAGGCTTCCCGGATTGGCGAAATTGAACATAGCAAAGAAGGCTGGATAGCACCAAAAAAGCAGCCAGAGAATCGCCCATGCTGTTGACATAGACCACGGCTTCGTTGTGTACGGGATGGGTCACAAAGATAAGGGCCGTCACGAGGGCCAATAACGTATTGGCAAAAAGCCTGTTAAGCAAAAAATACAAAGTCACAGCGGCCAGAATATGGGTAGCCACACTGACCGCATGCCAGCCATAGACCCAATTGTGCCACCATTGCCATTCAATGGCAAAAACCGCCAAGAGCAGGGGCCGCCAATAATTGCTGACCAAATAAGACCCAGCCACCATGTTCTGGCTAAACCACAAAGGCCAATAATGGAAGTCTTTGATATAGCGGTTGTTGTTGATAAAATCATCATCGTCCCAAAACATTTCATTAGGCAGGCAATTATGATAAGCCATCGCACCGAACAGGACGATCAACAGGACACCGAGCCAGCGGTTTGTCGAAAGAGTTTTAATAAAATCGTTCATTATAAATTCTGTAATGGATTCCCCCTTTCGGGGGAATGACAATGTATGTTGACATGCGTCGAACAGGCGATGGGATGGTTTTTGTAGCCAAAACGCGTACTTTTGCTCCTGACTTAATCTTTTGGGCTTTTACCCTCGGCCTACCAAGGAACAGGGAATCTTTAGCGTTTTGGCGGAAAAAATTATCCCATCGCCTGTTTGGCGCTAAGCGATATATTCGATTGTAACTTAAAAAAGGAAATTTTATATCGCATTTGTTAAAATTGTGATAACATCTTTGAACGTTATGAAAATTCACGAGTATCAGGCTAGAAATATATTTGCCGAATACGGCATCCCTGTGGCGGACGGTGATGTAGCTGTCACCTCTGATGAGGCCCTCAAGAGCGCCCGCCGCACAGGTTTTCCAGTTGTCGTCAAAGCCCAGGTCTTAGTCGGCGGCCGCGGCAAAGCTGGCGGGGTCAAGGTTGTCGGTAACGAAGCTGATCTTGTGACAGAGTTTAATCGAATCAAGAACTTAAATATCAAAGGCTATACCGTTGAGCGTCTGCTTGTGGCCAAAGCCATTGATATTAAAAAGGAATACTATCTGGCTGTCACCATTGATAATATCAAAGGCGACGTTGTTATTATCGCCTCTGCCGAGGGTGGCGTTGAAATCGAAGAAACCGCCAAGACCCATCCGGATAAGATCATTAAATTTTATATGCAGGGAGTAAAGACCCTGGATGAAGCGCGCTGGGCGCCGGTCGCGGCCCAGTTGTTCAGTGATGTCCGTCTCCAAAAAAGTTCCACGTCCATCCTGCAAAAACTACTTAAATTATTTTTTGAGAAAGACTGTTCCCTGGCGGAAATCAATCCTTTTGTGATCAATGGCGAAGGTAACCTGATCGCCGCGGATGCCAAGGTCATCTTTGATGATAATGGCCTCGACCGTCACGCGGAATTGGGGGCCTTGCGCGACATGAAATATGAAGATGCCGATGAGCTGGAAGCCAAGGAAAAGGGTTTAAGCTTTGTCAAGCTGGAAGGCAATGTTGGCTGTATTGTCAATGGTGCGGGCCTGGCCATGGGCACCATGGACGCGGTCAATCTTTTGGGCGGCAGGCCGGCCAACTTTTTGGATGTGGGGGGATCGTCCAATCCCGAAAAAGTCCTCAATGCCTTAAAGATCATCTTGCGCAACAAAGATATCAAGGTCGTTTTGATTAACATTTTTGGCGGCATTACGCGGTGTGATGATATTGCCAATGGTATCCTGGCGGCCCTCAAACAAATTAATATTCCTGTACCCCTGGTCATCCGATTGACCGGGACCAACGAAAAAGAAGCCAAAGCATTGTTGACCTCAGCAGGACTGACAACATTTACTTCCATGAGGCAGGCAGTGACCGAGGCTGTGAAAGTTTCTAAATAATATGTCTATCCTAATTGATCAACATACGAAGGTCATTGTCCAGGGCATCACCGGCCGCGACGGTTCTTTCCATGCCAAGCAGATGCTGGAATACGGCACCAAGGTCGTGGGGGGTGTCACTCCTGGCAAAGGCGGGCAAGAGGTCAATGGGATACCTGTTTTTAATTCGGTCAAGGACGCCAAGGATAAAACAGGTTGCAATGCCGCTGTCATTTACGTGCCTGCCAAGTTTGCTAAGGACGCCATGCTTGAGGATATAGCCAATGGCATCCCGCTCATTATTTGCATCACAGAGGGCATCCCTGTGTTGGACATGGTGGAAGTCAAGAAAGCATTGAGCAACTCTCAGTGCCGTTTGATTGGGCCCAATTGTCCGGGATTAATTTCACCGGGAAAATCTAAAATCGGTATTATGCCCGGGCATATTCATAAACCCGGGGATATTGGTGTTGTCTCGCGTTCAGGAACATTGACCTATGAAGTTGTTTTCAATTTGACGGCCAACGATATGGGGCAGTCCTCCTGCGTGGGCTTGGGCGGGGACCCTATTATCGGCACCCGCTTTGTCGATGTTTTGAAAATGTTCCAGGAAGATCCCGGTACCAAGGCCATTGTCATGGTCGGTGAAATCGGCGGCGGTGATGAACAGTTAGCTGCGGAATACATAAAGAAACATGTCACCAAACCCGTGGTCTCATTTATTGCCGGACGCACCGCGCCCGCAGGCAAACGCATGGGACACGCCGGCGCCATCATCTCTTCAGGAGACTCCACCGCTGAGGCTAAAATGCAGATGCTGCGCGACGCGGGTGTCATTGTGATTGATTTCCCCGATGAAATTCCCCAAGCCTTGACTGCCAGTTTAAAATGACTCCAATGTGATGTTGAAGTCATCCCGAGCCATTGGGCGAAGGACCTCTGACCATGAGCGCCAATCCTTTTTCTTTATCTAAAGTCAAAAGTGTGATCGCCATCTCCTCTTGTAAAGGCGGGGTGGGCAAGTCAACGATGGCCTGTGCCTTGGCCTCGGAATTAAGCCATAGGGGATTTAAAACAGGCCTTTTGGATGCGGATATTTATGGCCCATCAATGTCTTCTCTTTTTCAACTGCAAAATCCCCAAGTGGCTTCTAATGAATTTAAGTTGCTCATACCCATCGAATACAAGGGACTAAAACTCATGTCCTTTGGGTTCTTATTGGGAGATGCCCCGGCGGTGATGCGCGGGCCTATTGTCACGCGTTATATCCAGCAGTTATTGTTCCAAACCGATTGGGGGGAACTCGATTATTTGATCCTTGATATGCCGCCTGGGACTGGGGATGTGCAGTTAACGATCACCCAGTCCATTAAACTTTCCGGTGCCGTGATTGTCACCACGCATCACAGCCTATCCTTGGTGGATACGGCGCGCGGTATTCTCATGTTTGAGAAGGTCAATGTTCCCATTTTAGGCATAATTGAGAACATGGCCTATTTTGTAGCGCCGGACACGGGCAAGAAATATTATGTTTTTGGTGAGCAAAAAGCCGGCGCCTTATCCAAGCGTTTTGGCGTTAAGACCTTGGTTGAAATCCCTCTCCAGGAAGAATTGTCTCAAAACCTGAACGCCTATCAGGCCAATCCGTATATTCAAAAGGCAGTAGACGAATTATTAAAAGCCCTTGAAAAGACCCAATTTTCCAAGCAAGAATTAAAAGATGCCGGTTTTCGTGATGGCCGCGTTGTGCTCGTTTTTAACAACGGCCATGAGTTGTCAGCCAAGGCCTTTGACCTGCGTGCCAATTGTGCCTGCGCGGTATGTATCTCGGAGGTCACCGGCAAACGTTTGGTCGACACCCAAAGAATTCCCCCCAATATAGAACCTACCGAAATACTTCCCCTGGGCAACTACGCCGTTGGCATTACCTGGAGTGATGGCCATGCCTCCGGCATCTATCCTTATAGCATGTTTAGTTAATCCGCGAGCATTGCCGAAATACCTGTTTTGAATAGTTTTTCGCCTTCAGAAATGTTAAACTTTTAAACATTAGAAAGAATCAACAACTCTAAAGGAGACTATGCGCACACTTATGATGGCATTGATGTTAAGCAGTTGCATCCCTTCTGTCTGGGCCTCCGTGGTACATTTGACCGATGGCCGCGTGGTGGAAGGCGATATCGAGACGCAAGACAGCAAGAGCGTCAAAGTCAATGTTGACGGTGTCCCGATGACCTACTATGCGGATGAGATCAAAGACATTGATGGCAAGCCTTTGACAGTCTCCCCATCTGTTCCAGCGGCGGTTTCGAGGCCATCACCCAGTGCTGACCTATCGGCCGCACCCTCCGATAAAAAAGCCCTCATTTTAAAGCTCATGGAAGTCACCGGGGCCCGGGACCGCCTGGTCCAGTCCCTGGATTTCATGAAAAAGAGTTTTCCACCCTCCGTCGCCAAGGTGATGGATAAGGTCATTAATATTGATGAACTTTTAAGCAAATTAATCCCCGTTTATGACCGCAATTTATCAGGGCAAGAATTGCAGGGGTTGATTAATTTTTATAATTCCGACCTGGGGCGTAAATACATCCTTATCACCCCAGTCATCATGAAAGAAAGCATGCAGGCCGGACAGGATTATTTTAAAAGCAAGCTCGCTGATTTAAAGAAGGCAGCGGCAGCAGATACAGCGTCTACAAAATAATCCCATGACTATGAAAAAGACCAAACGCCTTAAGAATATTTTTATCTCCGCCATCCATCAAAACGCCGGTAAGACCACTTTGTCCCTGGGTTTGTTCAAGAATTTCCAGGAGCGCAAGATCAAAACCGCCTTTATGAAGCCGGTCGGCCAGGAGACGGTGCTTTATGAAGAGAAGTCCATCGATAAGGACACCTACCTTATCGGGGAGGTTTATCACTGCAAGAAACACATCAAGGACATGAGTCCTATCACCGTGGGCCGCGGCTATACGGAAAAATACATTCTGGAGCCGCAAAAGCAGCTCTTGCAGGACAAGATTTTCAAGTCCTTCCAGACGATCACCAGGGGCAAGGACGCCATCATTGTCGAGGGAACGGGCCACGCTGGGGTCGGTTCTGTCATCGATTGCTCCAATGCGGATGTGGCGGCATTGCTGGGAAGCCAGGCCATCATCATTTCAGGGGGCGGCATCGGACGTGCCATCGATGAGATCATGCTCAATAAGGCCCTGTTTGACCTGTGCAAGGTGCCGGTCCTGGGTGTCATCATTAACAAAGTCCTCCCGGATAAGCTAGAGAAGATCAAAAGCATTGTGAGCAAGGGTCTTGAACGTAAAGGGATCAGACTTTTGGGTGTCATACCCGAAATGGAATTGCTCAGCGCCCCTACCGTAGAACAGATCAAGGACCGTCTGGATTTAAAAGTCTTTTCGGGCGAGGAAAATTTACATACCCGCGTCTATGATGCCATTGTCGCGGCCATGGAACCATATAATATGATCGGCCACCTGCGCGACGGGGCCTTGGTCATCACCTCAGGGGACCGCGTGGACAATATGCTGGTGGCGGTGTCATCGTATTTGTTGCAGCAGGGCCGGGCGGTCAAGGTTGCCGGCCTTATCCTGACCGGAGGCCTTACCCCGGACCATAAAATCGCGGGACTTCTTAAAGACAGCCGAATTCCTGTGCTTTATTCGGACCAGGACACCTACACCATCGCGGCCGCCATCGAGAACATGACTCCCAAAATCCAGAAAAAAGACCGTGATAAAATCCACGAGGCCAGACGTCTGGTCAAAGATTACGTGAATGTAGACATGATCCTGGAGAACCTGTAAATAATAGATATTGAATGACTCTTGACTATTCAATCATCCTCGTTTAAAGTATTTTAATCACCTTCATTATGAAACAATCAGCCTATGTTAGAATATATCGCAATTATATTTGCTTTTCTCTTCGCCTTTGGCCTCGCCGCTCTGCTGTTGGGGTTGCCTAGGTTTTTAAGCCCGAAATTCCCCAGTGAAGCTAAATCCAAGACATTTGAATGCGGCAAGGAACCTTTTTCCCTTCCAGGGGGCAACATGCCTGTCCATTTTTATATTGTGGCCATGCTTTTTATCGTCTTTGATGTGGAACTTGTGTTCCTTTTTCCCTGGGCCGTGCTTTTTAGGAAACTGGGCGTGTTTGGCTTAAGCGAGATGGCTGTGTTTATGGGTTTTGTGGTCCTTGGGTTTTTCTATATCCTTAAAAAAAGGGCCTTAGAGTGGGAGTAATGTTATGTCGTTCATGAGTTCTCCAACAAATTTCTTTACCTCACAATTAAATGATGCCCTGGGTTGGGCGCGAAAGTTTTCAATTTTTCAATATCCTTTCGTCACGGCGTGCTGCGGCATGGAATATATGGCCACCAACTGCGCTCATTATGACCAGGACCGCTTTGGCGCCGGCTTCCCGCGTTTTTCTCCGCGGCAGTCGGATGTACTTTTTGTGGTAGGCACTATCAGTCATAAGATGGCGCCTGTTTTAAAGACCGTCTTTGATCAGATGTGTGAGCCGAAATGGGTCGTGGCCTTCGGGGTCTGCACCTGCACCGGGGGATTTTATGATAATTACTCGACGGTCATGGGCATTGATACGATCATCCCGGTGGATATTTATATCCCGGGCTGCCCGCCGCGGCCAGAAAATGTCTTGGATGGTTTAATGAAGCTTCAGGATAAGATCCAAAAGGGAGAACAATCAAGGACGTTGTATGACCCCCAGACGAAGATCGGCCGTCCTGCTGAACTTCAAGGACCATATACCGTCGAGGGACATATTAGACATTTAGGGCATATAGACTATACAGAATGACACCTTTGCAGAGGATTCAAGAGCAGTTCGCCGCAGATATTATTGAGACCCATGCTTTTCGGGGCGATGAAACTGCGCTCATTTTGGCCCCCAGCCTTAAAACCATCGCCCAATTTTTAAAAGAAACTCCCGAATTAGATTTTAATTTTTTAATGGATTTGACAGCCGTCGACTATTTATTCTTTGCAGGCGGTCGGATCCAAAAGGCGTCTCGATTTGAAGTGGTGTACCATTTCTTCTCGTTGAAATTTAACCAACGGATCCGTATTAAGGTGCCTGTAGATGAAAAATCACCCGAAGTCGATAGCCTGATTGATCTCTGGGCCTCTGCGGACTGGTATGAGAGGGAAGTTTGGGACATGTTCGGCATTAAATTCCGGGGACATCCCAATTTAAAGCGCATTTTGATGTACGAAGAATTCCAGGGCCATGCCCTGCGCAAGGATTATCCATTTAATAAACGCCAACCCCTGATTGGACCACAAAACTGATGACCCAAACGCGCTCCATGTTATTAAACGTAGGCCCTTCGCACCCCGCCATGCACGGTGTCATCCGGATGATCATGGAATTGGACGGCGAGAAGATCAAGGGCGTTGATATCGAGATCGGCTATCTGCACCGCGCTTTTGAGAAAATGTGCGAGACTGTCATGTACGCCCAGTGCTTTCCGTACACCGACCGCTTGAATTACGTGTCTCCCTTGATCAATAATGTGGGTTTTGCGCTGGGGGTGGAGAAGTTATTGGGCATTGACATCCCGGAACGTGCCAAATATATCCGTGTTATCATGAGTGAGATCTCGCGCGTGACCGACCATCTGACCTGTGTGGGTGCCTCGGCGATGGAATTAGGGGCCATGTCCGTTTTCCTGTATATGATCAAGGCCCGTGAATTCTTATATGAGCTTGTTGAGGAGATCACAGGGGCGAGGCTGACGATTTCCTATGTGCGTATCGGCGGAGTCAAGGCGGATTTAACACCTGGTTTTGTCGACAATGCCTTTAAAAAGATCGCGGATGTGCGCAAGGTGTTGATTGAAGCCGATGAGTTGTTGACCCGTAACCGTATCTTCTTTGACCGCATGAAGGACATCGGGAACATTTCCGCGCAAGATGCGATTGCCTATGGCATTACAGGACCATTTCTAAGAGCCACTGGGGTCGCCTACGATGTGCGCAAGTCTTCGCCCTATTTAATCTATGACAAACTTGATTTTGAAGTGCCGGTGGGGACCAATGGGGACAATCTGGACCGTTATTTTGTCCGTATGGAAGAAATGGAGCAATCCTTGCGGATCATTGAACAGTGTTTCCAACAGATTCCCGATGGCCCTATTGCCTCGGACCTTACGGGGGTCGTGATCCCCGCCGCTGAAATGGTGGATAGTGCCAAAATGGGAAAGACCGAAGAACTCCTTGAAGATGAAGTCAAATTAGACCCTACCCTGCAAGGCAGTACGAGGAAATATTATGACGGCATCAGCGCGCAGCGCAAGGATGTGGTTTTGCCTGCCAAAGAAAATACGTATGGCAATATTGAAGGTTTGATGAACCATTTTAAGCTGGTCATGTATGGACACGGCATCCATCCCCCTGTCGGTGAGGTTTATATGCCTGTCGAGGGCGCCAATGGGGAATTGGGTTTTTATATCGTTTCTGACGGCCGCGACCATCCCTGGCGGGTGCGCGTCCATCCACCGTGTTTCCCCATCATGGCGGCCTTACCCAAATGCCTGATCGGAGACATGATGGCGGATTTGGTCCCAACCTTCGGATCCGTCAACATGATCGCAGGGGAGTTGGATAGGTAAATATAGTTGTCATCCTGAGCGCAGCGAAGGATCTCAATAAAATTAATGCCATTAAGAGATTCTTCGGCTTTGCCTCAGAATGACGAATGAGAGAGGTCCATATCTTTACCGCAGAATACAAGCAAGAACTGGATAAAATCACCAACAAGTATGAGCAAAAGCGCGCGGCGCTGCTGCCTTTGCTCCACTGTGTCCAGGAGAAAGAAGGACTGATCACGCCTGAGGCTGAAGCAAACCTGGCTGAATATTTGGACGTACCCGTGGTGCATGTCCATGAGGTCGTCTCCTTTTATCACTTGTTCCATCAGAAAAAGTTGGGTAAATGCCATTTTTCAATTTGCCAGACGACCGCCTGCGCCTTGCGCGGGGCTGAGGATATCATCGCCTACATTGAACAACGTTTAAATATAAAACCCGGGGAAACAACGCCCGATGGAAAATTCACGTTGAATGTCGTTGAATGCCTGGGCGCCTGTGAACTGGCGCCGGTGATGCAGCATAACGATGATGAGTATAAAGGGTTTTTAGATAAGCAGAAAATCGACGCATTAATCGAAAAACATAAATAATACTATGGAAAAAATCGCCTCACGGCATTTTGGACAGGAAAATTCTCATCGCCTGGAAAATTATCTTAAAGATAATGGCTACCAGGCAGCCCGTAAAGCGTTGACCCAAATGACGCCTGCAGCTGTCATTGATGAGGTCAAGAAATCCAATTTACGCGGTTTAGGCGGGGCAGGGTTCCCGACGGGCACCAAGTGGAGCTTCATCCCGGCCGCAAACCCCAAGCCTAAATATTTGGTCATCAATGCCGATGAGGGCGAGCCCGGCACATTTAAAGATAAATATATCCTTGAACAAGATCCCCACGCCCTGCTTGAGGGCATTATTATCACCTGTTTTGCCATTGGCAGCCATAAGGCCTATGTGTATATCCGGGGAGAATATAAAAAATCTTTACAACGCATGCAAGGGGCAGTTGACGAAGCTTATCAGGGCGGATATTTAGGCAAAGGGATCATGGGGAGCTCTTTTGATATTGACGTGGTGGTCCATCCCGGTGCCGGTGCTTACATTTGCGGTGAGGAAACAGCCCTTTTGGAATCGCTCGAGGGCAAAAAAGGATTCCCCCGGCTCAAGCCGCCATTTCCGGCGGTGGTAGGATTATTTAATTGTCCAACGGTCATCAATAATGTGGAGACCATTGCCTGCGTGCCGCCGATCATCAATAAGGGCGCGGAGTGGTATGCCAAGCTCGGCAGTGAGAAGAATGGCGGTAATCGTCTATTTTGTGTGAGCGGGCACGTGGTCAAGCCCGGCGTCTATGAACTGCCCAACGGCACCACATTGCGGGAAATTATTTATGACCATGCCGGTGGTATCCCCGGTGGACGCAAACTCAAAGCAGTCATCCCGGGAGGCATCTCAGCACCTATCCTTACCCCGGACCAGATTGATGTGAAAATGGACTTCGATTCTCTTAAAGCCATTGGATCCATGGCAGGCTCAGGTGGCATCATCGTCATGGATGACACCACCGATATGGTCTGGGCAGCGATGATCGCGGCCCGTTTCTTTGCCCACGAGTCCTGCGGACAGTGTTCGCCCTGCCGTGAAGGCAGCGGATGGGTCTATCGCAATGTGAAAAGGCTTTATCATGGCCACGCGCGTGAGCATGATTTAAAAAACCTTCCGGGCATTGTGAATAATATCGGGGGCAATACCATTTGCGCTTTCGGTGATGCGGTCACCATGTCGGTTGGAAGTTACGTTAGTAAATTTCGCAGTGAATTTGAAGCCAAGATCAATCATTCTCCAATGACGAGTCATTTATGCCAAACTTAATCATAGATGGAAAGCAAGTAGAAGTCCCGGCGGGGACAACGATCATCCAGGCAGCGGATAAATTAGGCATTGATATCCCGCGTTATTGCTATCATCCGGCTTTGCCCGTTGCCGGCAATTGCCGCATTTGCATGGTAGAGGTTGAGAAGCAGCCAAAATTGCAGATTGCCTGCTACACTCCTGTGGCCGATGGCATGGTGGTCAAGACCAACTCTCCCAAAGTTCTAGAAGTCCGTAAAACTGTTTTGGAATTTTTACTGGTCAATCATCCTGTGGACTGCCCGGTCTGCGACCAGGCAGGGGAATGCAAGCTGCAGGACTATTATATGGAGCATGGACAGTATGACAGCCGCCTTTCCGACGTGAAGGTCAAGAAAGAAAAGAAAGCTTTTTCCATCGGTCCCACAGTCATGCTTGACCAGGAACGCTGTATCCTCTGCACCCGGTGCGTGCGTTTTGCGGATAATATCACCAAAACCAGCGAATTTGGCGTGTTTAGCCGTGGAGACCATTCGCAGCTGGATATTTATCCCGGTAAGAAATTGGATAATAAATATTCCGGCAATGTCGTTGATATCTGTCCTGTAGGCGCGTTGACCGATACCGATTTTCGTTTCAAGTGCCGTGTATGGTATCTGTCCCAGACTAAGTCTGTATGCCCCGGCTGCAGCATGGGTTGTAATATTACCGTCGAATGGGACAGATCGCGTCCCCATCAACATAAGAAAGCGCGCGTCATGCGCCTTAAGCCCCGGCATAATCCTGAGGTCAACAATTATTGGATCTGCGATGAGGGGCGGTATAATTACCATTTCATTGACGAAAACAGGATCCTCCGTCCGCAAATGATGGATGGTCTGGTGGAATGGGACCTAGCCGTGGGCACTCTTGCAGAGATCATTAAACATCATCAAAACACGCATGGCAGTATCAAAATGGGGGTTTTGGCCTCGGCCCAGCTGACCAATGAAGACCTTTTTGCCGTCCGTAAACTGTTTAAAGAGACATTAGGCGCGTGGGTTGATTTCAGGGTCCCTGAAAAACTAGGGGGTAGTGATGACTTTTTAATCAAAGCGGACAAAAACCCCAATACGGCAGGGGCCTTGAATATCCTTGGGGCCGATGTGGACGCGGCCCAGATTATTGAAAAGGCCAAGGCCGGGGAAATTGATGTGTTGTACGTCTTTGGTCACGATTTAGTCAAAATGTTGGGCAAGGATACCGTTCGCCAAATCGCCGAAAAGGTCGGGACTTTTGTGTACCAGGGCAGCACCGTCAATGAAACATGCTGTTATGCCCATTATATTTTGCCCAGCAGCGTCTATGCTGAAAAAGAGGGAACCTTTACCAATTGTCAAAAGCGCGTCCAAAGGATTTGGCCGGCATTCTTGCCCTTAGGGGAAGCCAAGTCCGACTGGGAGATTCTCTCCTTGCTCGCTGCCAAATTAGGCAGGCCCTTGGCCTACCAACGTACTGAAGATATATTTAAAGAGATTGCAACAACGCTTGTCCCCTTTTCTGAAATGACCTATGAAAAGCTTACTGATAAAGGAATGGTATTAAAGTGAACGACCTGCTCATCAAATTCATCCTCAGCGCCGGCACTCTTTTTATCATGTTTAACATCGCCGGCCTCCTGACCTGGGTCGAGCGCAAGCAAAGCGCTGTGATGCAAGACCGCATTGGGGCCAACCGCGCCTCTATTTTTGGTTTCAAGGCCATGGGGCTATTCCATGCCATTGCGGATGTGCTTAAAATGCTCAGCAAAGAAGAATTCATTCCTGAGGGGGCCAATAAATTCCTATTTAACCTGGCGCCTTATTTGTCCGTTGTGTTTGCTCTCGTGGGTTTTGCTGCCATTCCTATTGGCGGCGCCCTGGTTTTAAACAGTCATGTCATCCAACTTCAAGCCGCCAATCTGAACATTGCCCTTATTTTTATTTTTGCCATGATGTCCATGGGAGTCTATGGGGTTGTCCTGGCAGGTTTCTCCTCGAATAATAACTATGCATTTTTGGGAGGCATGCGCGGGGCCGCGCAGATGATCGCTTATGAAATCACCATGGGGGCCGCCATCATGGGTGTAATCATGGTTTTTAATACCATTGATCTGCAGGCCTTAGACCGGGCCCAGGGCGCGTACATGCTCTTCGGCTGGGTCCCTAAATGGGGTGTCTTTGTCCAACCATTGGCGTTCTTTCTGTTTTTAACAGCTGCCACGGCAGAAACCAAACGGACACCTTTTGATCTTCCAGAGGGAGAATCCGAGATCATTGGGTATTTTGTGGAATATAGCGGCATGAAATTTGGGATGTTCTTTTTAGCGGATTTGGTGGAAACGGTACTGGTCGCCGCGCTCATGACCACCCTATTCTTTGGCGGATGGCAGGTGCCTTATCTGCAACCGGATGGATTTTATTTCCCCTGGGGCGCGCATATAGCTATGTCCAATTGGCCTGTGGTGATCTTAGGTGTTTTATCCTTCTTTACCAAGGTCGCTTTTTTTATCTGGCTCTTGATGGCCGTGCGATGGACATTGCCTCGCTTTCGATACGATCAATTAATGAACCTGGGTTGGAAAATTTTGCTGCCCGTCTCATTAATCAATATTGCCATCACGGCCGTAGTGATCACCCTTTGGTCTAGATAGATAAATTTCCCCCTCTTAAAGAGGGGGTTAGGGGTAGTTTAGAGGAATTTATGGACAACACAACCGAAAAACGCCGCCAGGAACTTGAAAAGTACTTTGATCCGAAAGGCCCTTTTGCCGCCCTGCGCGTCTCGCAGATGAGGCGCTCCTGGAAACAAACCAACCGCCGTGAGCTGACCTTTTGGGAAAATACCTATCTTCCCATGCTTTTTAGCGGCGTGTATCTGACCTCCAAACATTTTTTTTACAATGTGACTTTTCACATTCTTCATCTTTTTGGGCTAGCTAAAAAGACCAAGGGGGCGATCACGTATCAGTACCCGGAAATGCCCCGTCCGTTATCGTCACGTTTAAGGACACGTCATCGTCTGACCAAACGCGAAGACGGCACGCCTCGATGCGTTGCCTGCATGATGTGCGAGACAGTGTGTCCCGCCAGATGCATTGAAATCACCGCCGCCGAACATCCTGATCCCAACATCGAAAAGTATCCCGCTGAATTCATCCTGGATTTGGGCAAATGCGTTTACTGCGGTTTCTGTGTCGAGGTCTGCCCTGAGGATGCCATCCGCATGGACACCCAAAAACTCAACATCGCCGAATACTCCCGCGAAAGCATGATCTATAACAAAAAACGCCTGATGGACGAATAAACCTCCTCGCTCTACTTAATGTCATTCCCGCGAAAGCGGGAATCCATATACTCACTAATAGATACTATTTGACTCCTTTTTCCTTTCTATGTTATATTCCACAAGCACCCGTTGGGATAATTTTTGTAGTCAAAATGCTAACGGCTACTTACTTATTCCTGGATAAGTCAGGAGCCAAAGCACGCATTTTGACTACAAAAACCATCCCAACGCCTGCTTGACGCATACCATTAAGAATGACTAAACAAAATGGAAGAAATATTGGTTTTAATCATAGGGGCTGATGAAAATTGTGTAAAAAAATAGTCATTTGTTGCGCCTTCATGGTGATGACTTTGGTCATTACTTCTTCTGCAATAGCCTCAGAGATAGTTTTAAGATCAGGCCAAACAGTGGATGGCAAGATTATTGAACAGACACATCAGTATGTTAAAATTGATCCAGGTTTCGGGGTAGGGATAACCTATTTTGTGAATGAAATTGATACAGTCGACGGTGAGAAAATAGGGATAGCGCTGCCATCAGTGGATCGACGTGCAACTCCTCCTATGCCGAAACCTCAGGCAGTAATGGCGCCAGCGGTAGACTTACAGCAAGAGGAGATTTCAGGGAAAGGGATCATCCTCACCCCAGACAGAGTCAATGCGAGGATAGAATATTTCTGGTATGTTCCCCAAGCGAGTAAGCTCCATCATGATTTTCCGGTTTTAATTATTGTTCCCGGGCTTGGAGAAAGTGGAGAACCCTATATCACGGGGCGCTGGCGTGATTTCGCCCGCCAAAACGGGTTCGCGTTAATTTCACCAAGTTTTAAATATGATTATCAGGATTGGCTTGCACAAAAGAGCTATCAATTTTTACCCTATTGGGCAGGGGAGACAATACTCACAGCCCTTGATGTCATTGCGGCTAAATCCCGTATTAATAAAAAAAGTCTATATCTCTTTGGCTTTTCCGCTGGCGCGCAGTATGTACATCGTTTCGCGCTTTGGCGTCCTGACATTTGTAAAGCAGCGGCCTTTCATTCTCCAGGATCGATCCAATTGCCGCAAGCATGGGTGGCAACGAAGTTTTTTGTGACCGTGGGCCTGGAAGATACTGGAAGAGTTGATTTTGTAAACCAGTTTATTACAGCAGCCAAAAATTTGGGCATTAATATTCTTTACAAAGAATACCCTGGAGTTGGCCATAGTCTGGGAAACGAACAGATTACGGAATCGTTGCAGTTTTTCTTAAAAGTGAAGAATGAAGTTCACCTATGATGCTATGCAATACAGGAGCCATCTTATGTTAAATCGTGTCTGTCTACTGTTTTTTATCGGTTTATTTAATCTGTTGATTATTCCGCATTGCCATGCTGATATTGACACCGGACTGCTTGGCCGATATGATTTTGTTCGTATCCAATCGAGCCATGATAGCAGTGGTTATGGGACCACAGCAGCGAGTATAGCTCAGAATTTCGAATTGAAGGACAACCTAACTATATCCGCCTGGGTTTATTTTTATGATCTCCAAGGATGGCAGACGCTGCTTGGTCAGGATACTTTGTCATGGTCCGGTGGAAATGCAGCTTTTTATCTGAATAAAGCAAATCCTTTTCCTAGATGTGGCCGATTTGGTAATCAATTCAACATCTATTTGGCAGTCAGTGCCAATAGTTGTGATCCGGGTGATTGGGCAGGTGGCACAACAGTTCCCGTGCCTTATACGTGGTACATGGTCACCGGCACTTACGATGGATCAAATATGAAATTATATGTTAATGGTGTTTTGGAGGGAACATCCCCGCGTACCGGGAATATAGGCATGCAGACGGGGCAATTAAACATTGGAAGCGGATTTTACGGGGGCAATCAAGTAGATTATGTGGATGGTGTGGTGGATTATGCGCGCGTTTATAATCGCGCCCTAAGTGATGATGATGTTGCAGAACTTTATCGCCATCAGCACAACGCCCATGCCATTGCCCAGTAGATGACGAAACAAGACTCAAGTAATGTGTAGACTGAAGGAGGTTTGACATGGATACGCGTAATGATGAAAAAATATTAGACAGTTATTCGCAGACGGTGAGCGGTGTTTTTCAGAAGGCTTCCTCGGCGGTTGTGAATATTGAAGTCAAAGTCCAAGGTCAGGGCCAGGGGAGCGGTTCTGGTTTCGTGTTTACACCTGACGGCTACATTATCACCAACAGTCACGTGGTGCATGGGGCCCATCGGATCCAGGTTTGCTTTGTCGACGGCCGTCGTATGGAAGCCCAGCTGATGGGTGATGACCCCCATACGGACCTGGCAGTTATCCG
>CAZKUL010000036.1:0-21847 GCA_964555945.1 uncultured Planctomycetales bacterium | reverse complement strand
CCTGCCCAGGTATGGGGATAAAGAGTGAGGAATGCGCCGAAATTGGTCACCACAAAAAATAAGACCGCGGAGAATATATTGGCGGATAGGATATTCACCCAATTCTTATGGTTACGCAGATACAAGCCAATCAAGCTGATCAAAAGAATGCTGCCGTAGGTATACAGCATAGTATCATGAAAACCTAAAAAGGCGTCACTTAAGACCATCAGCCCAAGCGGCACCCATAATGGCTGACGTCCCTTAAGATATACTCCCCCAAATAAAGCCAAACTTAACAGGGGTGAAAAATTAGGCGTGTGCACCACAATGCGGGACAAAAAACCAAAAGTAATGATTAAGAAAGCTAACATGGCTTGTATCCTAAAACAATCCCTTCAAAAAGTCAATATGAAAAAAATCATTGATTTTGTAAAAAAATTGTTAGAATAGGGCTCTTATGACATTCTCTAAACACTACGACACGTTACGCAAATGTCTTTCCGAGCGAATCCTCATTCTGGATGGCGCGATGGGGACCATGATCCAAAAGTATAAACTCACGGAACAGCAATATCGCGGTGAGCTTTTTAAGGACTATGCACGCGATATTAAAGGGAATAACGATCTTTTGTCCCTGACGCAGCCTGCGATCATTGAAGAAATCCACAGCCAATATCTTAACGCTGGCGCGGATATCATTGAAACCAATACCTTTAACAGTAACCGTATCAGCATGGCGGATTACGGCATGGAAAGCCTGGTCTATGAGTTGAACGTAGCCGCAGCTAAAATTGCTAAAACTGCTACAGAAAAATTCACCCGAAGCAATCCCTCAAAACCACGGTTCGTGGCGGGTGCCCTAGGGCCTACCACGCGGACAGCCTCTATTTCGCCGGATGTTAATAATCCTGCCTTTAGGGCCGTTTTCTTCGATCAATTAGTCGAAGCTTATACGGAGCAGCTTAAAGGACTCATTGATGGTGGCGTTGATATTCTGCTCATCGAGACGATCTTTGATACGCTCAATGCCAAGGCCGCCATTTTCGCGATTGAGACCTACAGTCAGAAAATTGGATACAAATTACCCTTGATCATCTCCGGAACGATCACGGATGCCAGCGGACGCACGCTCTCAGGCCAGACCACCGAAGCCTTCTGGATCTCTGTTAAACATGCCAGACCCCTGGCGATTGGCCTTAATTGTGCTTTAGGCCCCCAGGATATGCGCGGCTACATCGCTGATCTTTCCAGGATCGCGGGCTGCTATGTGAGCTGCTATCCCAATGCCGGACTGCCCAATGCTTTTGGCGAATATGATCTTGGTGCCCGTGACATGGCCCAAATCGTCAAGGAATTCGCCCAAAGCGGTTTATTAAATATCCTGGGTGGTTGTTGCGGTACTACCCCTGCGCATATCCAGGCCATGGCCCAGGCTGTCAAGGAAATGGCTCCAAGGCCCTTGACCCCCATAAAACCTTACAGCTCTTTTTCCGGGCTGGAGCCTTTGGTGGTGCGTGAAAACATGAATTTCATCAACGTTGGGGAGAGGACCAATGTCACCGGCTCCAAACAATTTGCGCGCCTTATCCTAGGGGATAAATATGATGATGCCCTCATCGTGGCCCGTCAACAAGTTGACAACGGCGCCCAGATCATTGATGTCAACATGGATGAAGCCATGCTCAATTCTGTGGAAGCCATGACCAAGTTCTTGAACCTGATCGCCTCAGAACCGGATATCTCCCGGGTGCCCATCATGATCGACTCCTCCAAATGGTCGGTCATCGAGGCGGGGCTTAAATGTGTCCAGGGCAAATCCATTGTCAATTCCATCAGTCTTAAAGAAGGTGAAGCTTCCTTTAAAGAGCAGGCCAGGAAGGTCCTCTACTATGGTGCCGCGGCGGTGGTCATGGCCTTTGATGAAGGCGGCCAGGCAGATACCGTCGATAAACGGGTGAGCATCTGTAGACGGGCCTACTCGATACTGACCGAGGAGATCGGTTTTGAACCGCACGACATTATTTTTGATCCCAATATTTTCGCCATTGCCACAGGCATTGAAGAACACAACAACTATGCCCTGGATTATTTTGAAGCCACCCGTCAAATCAAGGCCGCCTGCCCCGGCTGCATGATCTCCGGCGGCGTATCGAATGTCTCCTTCTCCTTTCGGGGCAATGATCCGGTGCGTGAAGCCATGCATTCGGTGTTCCTCTATCACGCCATTAAAGCCGGCATGAACATGGGTATTGTCAATGCGGGGATGATTGCGGTCTATGACCAGATCCCCAAGGACCTTTTGGTACTCATTGAAGATGTTATTCAAAACCGTAGGCCAGATGCGACCGAACGTTTGGTGGCCTTTGCTGAAACGGTCAAGGCCCAGGGTGAGAAAAAACCGGAAGACCTCTCCTGGCGCAATCTTCCCGTCGAAGAAAGGCTCTCCCATGCCTTGGTCAAAGGTATTGTTGATTTCATTGACGCGGACACCCAGGAAGCCATGCTTAAATCTTCGCGCCCTTTAGATGTTATCGAAGGTCCGCTTATGGCTGGAATGAATATAGTGGGTGATTTGTTTGGCGTGGGCAAAATGTTCCTGCCCCAGGTGGTGAAAAGTGCGAGGGTCATGAAGAAATCCGTGGCCTATTTGACTCCCTTTATCGAAAAAGGAAAAAAAGAAGATGCCAAGGTCGCAGGCACGGTGGTCATGGCCACGGTCAAAGGCGATGTGCATGACATCGGCAAAAACATCGTGGGTGTGGTCCTGGCCTGTAATGGTTTTAAGATCATTGACCTTGGCGTCATGGTGGCTTGTGCAAAAATATTGGATGAAGCCAAGCTTCATAAAGCGGACATGATCGGTCTCTCGGGTCTTATCACCCCTTCGCTTGATGAGATGGTCCATGTGGCCTCTGAAATGCAGCGCCTGGGGTTCTCTTTGCCATTGATGATTGGCGGGGCAACCACCTCGCCCGCGCACACGGCGGTCAAGATCGTTCCTGCCTATCAAGGCCCTGTCATCCATAGTAAGGATGCCTCCAAGGCCGTAGGGGTTTGCCGGACATTAATGGATCCGCGGCTAAAAAACGATTTTATTGAGACGGCCAAAAAAGAGTATGTCCACTTACGTGAAGAATACTTGAGCCGTCAATCGGTCAAATCCTTTGTTCCTATTGAGAAAGCTCGACACAAAGCCCTTCAAACACAGTGGAAACAATCGGATATTATCAAACCTTCTTATTTGGGGGTCCGGACTTTTAAAGACTTCGATTTAAATTTGATCCGCAAGCGCATTGATTGGTCCCCTTTCTTTATCACCTGGGAGCTGAAGGGTAAATTTCCCCAGATCTTTAAGGACCCTAATTTTGGCTCTGAAGCCAAGCGCGTCTATGATGATGCCAATGCCCTTTTAGATGAAATCATCGCTCGGAAACTCTTACACGCCAATGCTGTTGTCGGGTTCTTCCCTGCCAATGCCGTCGGTGATGATATCGAAATATACACGGATGAAGACAGGCAAAAGGTGTCCGCAATCTTTTATAATCTGCGCCAACAAATCATCGTGCGCGAGGACCAGCCCCTGTTATCCCACGCGGATTATATCGCGTCTAAATTCTCGAAGATCAACGATTATATCGGCGCTTTTGCCGTCACAACGGGTATTGGTTTAGATGAGCTGGTCAAAATATTTGAGGCAGACTTGGATGATTATAAAAGCATCATGGCCAAAGCCGTGGCTGACCGTCTAGCTGAAGCTTTTACAGAGCTCATTCATGAAAAAGTACGCAAAGAGCTTTGGGGATATGCGCCTGAGGAGAATTTGACCGATGAGCAGATTATTTTAGGCACTTATCGCGGCATCCGTCCAGCACCTGGCTACCCTGCGTGTCCGGACCATACTGAAAAAGCTACCTTGTTTAAGATTCTAAATGCTTCTTCCAATACAGGCATTAAGCTCACAGAAACATATGCCATGCACCCCACCGCCTCAGTTTGCGGCATGTTCTTTGCCCACCCGCAATCCAAATATTTTGCCATCGGCAAGATCGCCCAGGACCAGATCAATGATTATGCCAGGCGCAAGGGTATGACAATTCCAGAAGCTGAAAAATGGCTGGGACCTAATCTAGGCTATTAAAGCTATCTTCCCGCACCCGCTTGTGTTAACAATCTTGGAGGAGAAGTTAATCACGAGGAAATGCCCAGGCATCGTTCGGGCGCGGGAAGATCAAAGGCCTCCTTTAACTTTCTACTATCAGAGAAGAAACCATAGCAATGAGAGCTTCCTTATCATCGGATTTGTCAAAATAGCCATCGGCATCATTAATTCTTTCCTTCTGTTCATTGATAGAGTAAACACTTGAGACAACTACCTTTGTATTCTTATGAAAGGCCCTCATGACCTCAAAAAGGGTGGATCCATCGACCTCATGCATATTGATGTCTAACAGGACAACATCAAATCTATGTCGTACCAAAAGATTATGCGCTTCCATGGCATTGCCTACAGTCACAACGACATAGCCGATTGAATTAAAAATCTGCCTGTACATTTCCCTGATTTTGACTTCATCATCAATCACGAGCAATCGCCTAGAAGACATTTCCCCTGAAACCTCCTGGTTCCAATCCTGGGGTAATTGATGGACCGGGTGAATATTTCTCAGCCAATCTTCGAAAGCCAGACCTTCATCCTTGGTTGAATAATACTCGGGCAGTCTATTAATATGTGTCTTCATTGTTGGCTCCTTTCAAAACGACAATAGGGGAAATGACCTCCAGGCAATGACCTGACAATTCCCCATTAATTTCCTGTTCCTGGATCAGCGTTAACGGAATTATCTTGCGGAACGAAAGGCATCATGGCCGTATCTGAATTACTTTCCGTATTTTCCGGCACATAAGCTTCATTAGAGTTCCCTTGTGTGTCCCAACGTTGAGCTTCTTCAACATTGCCACTTGTGTCCTGATTGGTCGTCTGCAAATCACCCTGGTTATCCGCACTATTCTCCTGGCCAAAAGTTAAATTCACAGCGAAAAATAAAGAGGCCATTACTGTAAGACAAACTACTGAATTTTTCATGCTTTTTTCTCCTTGATCTTTTTTCGATTTAAGATTTCTCCCACTCCCTGGAGCAACCCCCGGCGTCTCAACTTTGCCTGGTGATGTTTTAACATAAAGAGCATCAATAGAGGGTTAAGATAAAATAAAGATTTCTTTATGTTTGAGGATTTGCTAAAGAAAGTGATGGGCTTGATTGCCTAACAGGCAATAATGTTGAGACGGTCTCACTTCTTTCGTAATGAAACAAAAACTGAAACAATTAACGTCAACAGAATAAAACCTAAAGCATACCCGATGGGTATTGGCCAAAAGTGTTCTGTTATCATTTTGAACCCAACGAAAGCCAAAATAATGCCAAGCCCGTAATGCAAATAATGAAACTTATCTATGACGGGTGATAAAACAAAATAAAGAGACCTTAATCCCAAAATGGCAAAAATATTGGACGTGTACACAATGAATGGATCCTTGGTAACAGCCAGAACTGCAGGGATAGAGTCCACCGCAAATAACAAATCCGCAGCCTCGACCAAAATCAAAATAATCAAGAAGCGTGAAAGATTTACAGGAAGAAAACGATTTAGGAAATGTGACATCCTGTCAGGATCAGGATGTATGGTTTTATCACTTTTTAAGAAAATCTTGACACCTGAAAAGACTAATAAAATACCGAAGGCATAAATCACCCACCTGAAATGCTGCAATAAGGCGATCCCGCTTAAGATAAAAATGGCGCGCATGAGCTGGGCGCCCAGCACACCCCAGGTTAAAATCTTGCTCTGGTCAGCCGTGGAAACCTTGAATTGGGAAAAAATGAGATAAAACACAAAAAGATTATCGACACTCAATGACAACTCTATAACGTAACCTGTCAAAAACTCCAAGGCTTTTTGCTGGCCTTGGAGAAGATAAATTCCGGCGTTAAACACCAATGCGGCCACTACCCAAGCCAAACCAATTAAAATAGTTTTGGACATCTTCATAAAGGACCCACGAGGGGCAGACTAATTTTAAAGATAGACCCATTGTTGAGTTCACTTTCAAAGGTGATCTCTCCCAGATGGGCTTTGACAATGGCCCGGGCCATGCTTAATCCTAAACCATTACCTTCAATAGCTGCCTGATTAGCTGAACGGATGCGGTAGAATTTCTCAAAGATCTTCGTCTGATTTTCAGGGGCAATGCCAATTCCTGAATCTTCAATGGCTATGACAGCTTTCCCTCCGGACGATCCAATGGCAATCTTAATGCTGCCTCCTTCTGGGGTAAACTTAACGGCATTATGGATCAGGTTAAAAAACACCCTGCGTAAATGGGTAGCGTCGCCTTCTATCCACATCGCTTCGACCTGTGTCCGAAATTCGAACTTTATTCTCTTTTCTTCCGTCAAAACTTTGGAGTATTGAAAGATTGCCTTCAGGAAATGTACCAATTCCAGTCTTTCCATCTTAAAGATGTCCAATTTATACTCGTATTCTGCGAGTAGCAGCATCTCTTTGATGATTCTTATTAATTTATAGACCTCCTCCAATACTTCCCTCATGACCCGTTCATTCTCTTCCTTGGTATTCCCTGCCTCCAAGGCCAATTCGAGTTCTCCTTTAATGATAGCTAGTGGTGTTTTCATCTCGTGGGAAACGTGCGAATTAAAATCGTTGATATAGGCAAAAGAAGTGCCCAACCGGCCAATCATTTCATTAAAGGATTCCACGAGTTCTTTGATCTCTTTATCGTATTCCTTAATAGAGATCCTCAGGTTTAAATTACTTTGAGTGATGTCCCTGGCTGTTCGCGTGACATCCTCTACTGGTTTTAGGACGCCTCTGGTCAAATACGTGGCGACGAATGTTCCGCCTATAAGAATAATCACAATGCCGATAATAAAAGAGAAGACCATGTCACGGATGATCTTTTGCGCATACGTGATTGGCATGGCCAATTGTAAATCTAACGCATTGATTTGAGAAAATGTCACTTGAAAATCGATGCCAGCATAAGGAATACCGTTTATTATCATCCTTGAAAAATGAGTTGTATTTCCAAATCCTCCGAAATTGATGTTAAAGTTTCTCTCTGCCTCAGGTGTAAGATTATTGGAGCGCAAAACTTCCTCACCCTTTGCATTTAAAATCCTATAAAAGTCCTTTTCCAGTCCCAGCGTTTTAGTATCCTTGGCCCACAATTCCGCTAATCTTTTCCTGTCATTGATGACCTCTCCCCTAAATAATTGATTCAGGAGCATAACAGCAGATCGATCTTTCTGAGAGGTGAGCGTATAAACATCAATATAATTATCAATCTGTTTGGCCTTGATCAATAAGGCGTCCTCCTGTTCTTTCTGTAGAATATTTTGGACTGTATAAATTGGATAAATACTGAAAAAAACAAGGATTACGCCCAGGATGCTTGTGTACAAAACGCTTGTTTTAAAGCGAATGGAGATGTTTTTCATGTTTCTTTCAGGATATATCCGATACCCCGTTTGGAATGAATTAATGCTTTGGTGTGGCCTTGGTCGACTTTCATTCTGAGAGTATTGATAAAAACATTGATCACATTGGAATAAGCGTCGAAATCATCATTCCAAATATGCTCTGAGATCATTGTTCTGGTGACCACATGGCCAACATTCAGCATTAAGAATTCCAATAGGGAATATTCTGTTGGTGTTAATTCAATGGCTTTGCCTGCTCGGTACGCCATCCGTGCAATTTGATCAAGTTCTAAATCTGCCACTTTAAGACGGGTTGATTTGCCAGACTTTTGGCGTCTAAGCAATGCCCGGACACGCGCCAATAATTCAGGAAAGAAAAATGGTTTCGTTAAATAATCATCAGCCCCGGCATCTAGGCCAGAAACTTTGTCCTCCATTTCATTGCGGGCCGTGAGCATAAGCACAGGGATATCAATCTGTTCTTTCCTTAACTGGCGGCAAATGGCAATGCCATCCTTACCAGGAATCATAATATCCAGAATGATTAAATCATAGGGATTCGACTTTGCTAAAAAAAGCGCATCAACGCTATTATCCGCATGATCAACAGCATAAAGGGCCTCTTTAAGGGCTCTTTTAATCAAGGCTGCCAGTTTTCTTTCGTCCTCAACAAGTAATATCCGCATAATGCACTGCTCCACATAATGTCAACTTGATTAGACAGGATAGTACATGAAAAGAATACATGAGTCAATTACGTGCTTCACCAGTAAATCAAAAGACCAGTTACGTTGCTGCGCGTAACTGGTCTTTTTCATCTGGTACTAGATTGGTTTATGATTTGGCTACATTGGCCATGCTTATAAGCCTACCAAATGGATGTTCTTGCCTTTAGAATGAATATAATTCTCCACAAGGCCACTTTCTAGGTTCTTATAATAAAGCCTTAAAACATCCTCCGTAAAGTCCCTGGAACGATAAATCTTAGCCTCCGGACAATCCCATTGCTTTACACGATTGACCGGTTCTCCTTTTTTCATCCGTAAAATAAGATCCCCTAACTGCTCAACACTGTCCCTGATAACACGACACCCCACTTGATGGACATTATCACCTGGTATAAATTGGGGACGCACGTGAGCAATGATATCCCCTGTATCAATACCTGCATCGATATGCAGGATTGTTGATCCCACATACTCCAATTCCTTGTTTACAAAAGGCCAAAAATTTGTCCCGGCTCCCCGATAATAAGGTGATAATCCAAGGTGCAAATTAATAAAATGACCTGCAGGTAAAAGCGATAATAGCGGTTCGCGGATGATCGAAGCCCCAAAACACACCATCAGGTCCGGTTTAAATGCCTTTACCACCTGATAGGTATAGTCTAAATTTACCTCTTTATATAACAATGGGACAACCGGGCAGGAAAATGCTTCGTGGCCTGCAAACAATTTCTGCTCAGTCTTGTTTCTCATGGCAAAATGCTCCTCTATGAGGCTCCGTTGGGCCTTCGAAGGATCCCCCCCATCATGCGTATTGCATTCGCTGACCGCTAAAAAAGCATCTGCTTTTCGGGCCAAGGCATTGGCAACAAATTTATGGCGCAAAGCATTACTTGTAAACAGGACCACGCGCATGGGGCAGCTCCTCCTTGGAAATGATCATCTTCAAGCGTTCCATCAGCACCGGAGCATCATCCCGGGACTCCAGCATATAGCGGCCTAACTCCAAAGGATTTGTGTCTCTTTTATTAATGATAGGCTTAATGGTAAAAGCCAATTTATATTGGGATGTTTTCTTTAATAATTTGACGGAGGATAGACAGTCCTTTTCTTCTCCAAAAGGATAGCTCATCGCATCTACCGAAATCCCGAATTTCTTTTCTAAAAAGACCTTGGACTCCACCATCTCCAGGTGAAAATCTTCTTCTGACAAAGCGCTTGAAGCAATAGAAACATGGGAATGGGAATGGGAACCAATGGCGTGCCTCATGGCCAGCATGGCTTTTATTTGTCCATCAGTCAAATGGATCTCCGTCAGTAAATCAGGATAATCCTTCAGCATGAATTCCTGATAAATAAAAACAAGGACACGGCGTGCGGTGTGCGTGTCTAAACCATACTTAAATGTCTGTTTAATCTTTCCGATAACGTCCCAAACCTTGGTCTTCCCTTTAACAAAAACAATTTTGTACCGGGAAGTGTCCAATGAAAAATGTTCTATGGCAGCATCAAAAAAATTAAGGAATTGCCCCACCCCATACAAGGCCAATCCATAATGGATGATATTAGGGTTTGCAGGGAGCTTTTCTTTAAGCACACAGGTCGGAATAAAGAAACAACCCCGTATGCCATGGTCAGCCAGGATTTCTGCTGCACGGTAATGGTCTCTTAATCCATCATCAAAAGTCACTAAGACACCATAGCGATCATCCCCAACGTCTGGTTTCTTATAAGAAAAGCCGCATGCTTCCAAAGGAGTGACCATATGAAAGCTCTCCTTCATGCGTCTGCATTGCTCTGCCAAGACCTCTTCAGTATGTCCCAAAATCCTTGGGACATTTTGAATGTCCTCATGAGAACGAATATAGTGATAACACAATCCAATATACCCGCGATCCATCTTAATCCCCCTGTTGGTCCATCCAAACCGCCTGCCGCAATTGCCAGGCACCATTTTCAAACTTCCATAAATGCGGCGAACGCGCTTTATTGACATACTCCCAAAACGTCTTGTCATCTATCTGTAAATAATCTAAAAACTCCTTGTAGTATTTCATCGGAAACTCGGAATCATACCGCTTGACTAACCCCACACCTTCTTCCCGTGTGATTTTATTATTCCTGATCTCCTGGGCCGCATCATAGGTGGACCTGCCGATACCAAACTTGATAAAGGTAGTGTAATAATGAAACGGGTCGATACGGTCATCAATAGAACTATACTTAGAATAAGACCCTTCCGTACGTTCGGAATTAACAGAAAAACCGGTATGCTCAGCAGAATAGTAATAGCATTCCTGAGGGTCCCACTTCAAATAATAGCCTAAATAATAAACGACTGTTCCAACACTTTGAAGCTTAGACCTGTCCGGCGGGAGATACGGTAATAGGTCCTGATGGGTGACTGTTTTGTCCTTGACCAATTGTTCCGCTGATACACCGCCAAGAAATATCTTTTTTAAATCTATATCATCCTCGAAAAACCGTGGGTCCATGGTCGGCTTGAAATTATCCGCGATATTATTGCCATACTCTGCTTGATTCTCTCCGTAAAAAACCAACGGTATCCCGTAAAAGGTGGAGAATCTGGGGGCAATATGGCGCTGTCCGATAATAAAAGGCTGAAAAGGGTGCAAAAGATTCTCAAAGGCTAATTTGGTGACGAGCCGGTGTATTATCCCATTGGGAGTGACCAGGATATTGTCGAGGCCGGAATTGATCCACTTCTGAAAGTTTTGGAAACCAATATCTGTATATATATGCGGCGCCCAGGTGACGGTCAAAGGATGCATATTATATTTGTATTTTAAAATATGTGCCGTAAAAGTGCTGTCTTTTCCGCCGCTGCCTGGGACGATACAATCAAAATTACCCTGCTTGCTGCGATAATGCTGGCATAATTTGATCAGTTGTTCTTCCCGCTCCCTCCAATCGATCTGTTTTTCTTTGATCTCCGCATACCGGCAAGCGGCACAAATCCCCTCGTCATCAAAAACAATCGTTTCCTTTTTTTCTTCGATATTACTCTTTAATTCTACGGTCGATCTGGGACGCTGATTTGAAATGACACAGCGTTTACAGAAAGAGACTTTAGGGGGCAAACCATATAAAGCCCGTGGCTCTTTATCGCCCAATGTCGAGAACTTTTCCAGATCTTCCGGCTTGATACCTGCAGTTAAAAAGCTCTCCCTCATAACTTGGTCCCCTTTCCAATCTTTTGAGCCAGGTTCTCATATATTTTTAAACCTGATACCGCACTCTTCTCAGGGTGGTGTTGGCAGGCAAAAATATTTTTATAATTAAGTACTGAGCAAAAATCCTGGCCGCCGTAACTTGTCTCTGCCAGAATGACTTTTTGGTCATGAGGGCAAACACAATACGAATGGACAAAATACATAAATTCATGGTTCTTAATATTATCTAATAGTGTCCCTTTCCAATTAACCGGAGTCCCATTCTTCTGAAAACTTCGATCATAAATCCCGCTCCAGCCGACATGAGGGACTTTAATACGGGCCCCGTTGCCGTCTTCCGGCATTAACGGTACTACTTCACCTTCAATAATGTTTAACCCTTTATGGTGCCCGAACTCCTGGCTTTCCGTCATCAACAACTGCATCCCCAGGCAAATGCAAAATAAGAGCTTGCCCTCAGCAACTATTTCTTTTAAAAGCAGGTCTAACCCGGAAGCAATAAGGACGCTCATGGCGTCCCCGAAAGCCCCTACACCGGGAAGGATGACTATCTTGGCAGAACGGATGATCTGCTTATCAGAAGTGATGACCGTGATTAAACCGACCTTTTGGCAGGCATTACTGACACTGAAAAGATTCCCTAAACCATAATCAATAATCGCTACATCACATTGATTGGGCATTACATCATTCCCGGCATTCTACATGTTGTTCCAAAAGGTATTTCTTCAAATCCTGAATGGAAATATCTTGGATCCTGGTAGATTTATTCTGATTAAAAGGGGTCCTATGTTCCTGATGATCAGGCCCTTGAATCCTTCTCAAAAAATCATAATGGAACAGCGAGGCAATGCATACAGCATCCGCATTCCCGGCAGACAAGACTTCCTGGACATGTCCTTTACACCCAGCCCCTCCCGAGGCGATCACAGGAATAGATACCCGTTGTGAAACCATTTGGACAAGCCGCGTATCAAATCCTTTTCCCGTCCCCTCCTGGTCGATAGAAGTCAAAAGGATCTCGCCGGCACCTAATTCAACGACCCGTTGGGCCCACTCCATCACATCAATCCCTGTCTTCTCACGGCCGTTATCAATATATGCTTCATACGCATCTGTCCCCACCCGTTTGGCCTCAATAGAGATGACTATCGTCGAGGAACCGAAACACTTGGCCGCTTCACGGATGATTTCCGGGTTCTTGATGGCGGCCGTATTAAGGGCCACCTTGTCCGCTCCGGCCCTTAGTACTTCACGCATATCATCCACTGTTCGTAAACCCCCTCCCACAGTCAAAGGGATAAAAATATCTTTGGCCGTCTTACTGACAATGTCATGCAAACTGTTTCTATTGTATAAACTTGCCACGATATCCATGTAAACAAGCTCATCAATCCCATTTTCATAATACTCTTTGGCAAACTGTTCTGGTTTTCCCAGGACCCTTAATCCCTCAAGATGGATCCCTTTTACCAAATTCGGCCCTTTAATGTCCAACCTGGCAATGACCCGGCGATTCATAAAATGCCTTAAAAATAATGTTCAATACGTGATTTGTTTTTGAATTAACCGTTTATTCACAGACATTTTCGCCAAAATTTCTGCAATTTTTTTTCCGGTCTGCCCTTTCCCGTAGGGGTTCTTACATGTCCTGCATTTTGCCCTGTACTTCTCATCAAATAAACTCTTTTCCACAGCCGTGATTATTTCTTTTTCATTATAGCCAGTGTCAATAACATTTGTTGTACGCAGCCGGCCTTTCTGACGGGTCCCAATATTAACAAACGGACAGCCAAAGGCCGGTGTTTCTTTGATACCGCTTGAAGAATTGCCTATACAAACTCCCCTGCCTACTCTACCGCAGACATTAAGTACACCATGATAATAATACCGTCCCAAATGCGAATGGATTTGGATCAATCCAGCATTCTCTTTACTTAGTTTATCTAATTCAGCGATGATCCGCCTGCCACCGGCATCATTATTGGGATAGGTGGCGATGACCTGGATTCCCTGCTTTGCAAAATACTTCAACGCTTTAATGGAGGGCTTTATTTGACCGGCAGCGTCCCTAACTTCAGTTGTCACGGAATGCTGGCTGAATAGTAAGATGGGTTTATCAAGGGCCACATGAAACCTTTTAGAGACCTCTTGGGGTGTGGCATATTCCCCCTGCCGGATAAGATCAATCACAGAAAAACCAACATTAAAAATCCTCCATTTTTCCTCTCCTAGGCGTGCTATCCTTTGGGCAGCTTCGCTATTGGTCGTAAAATGAATATGAGATAATTTCGTCATGGCGTGACGCACATAATCATCCAATGCTCCTCCACTGGTCACGTCTCCCCCTTCAATATGAACAACAGGGATCCCCATCTGGCTACCCGTGACCACCGCAGCCAATCCTTCAAACCTGTCGGCATAAACGACCAGAAAATCTGGTTTGATCTTTTCTAATTCTGACCCCAAGCTTAAAATAATATTGCCAATGGCCTTGGTCGTAGAATAAAGGTCATCCGCCATTGCCTTAGCTTTAATCTCAGCGTAGACCCTGAAACCATCTTGCTCAATTTCTCTAATGGTAAACCCAAATTTTCTATCTAAATGGGCGCCTGACACCAAGAGAAAATACTGAAACTTAGGGTGCGCGGCAATGGCTTTGATGATGGGGTATTGCAGCCCATATTCAGCCCGATTACCTGTAAAAATGGCAATTTTAATTTTTCTATCCATATGAAGAAACCATTTCTGAAATACCTTTTTCTAAGGTGTACTTCGCATTCCACCCAAGATCCTTCTTGATCCTGTCCGTTGAAAGCACCAAACTATTGTCCGCAATTGCCTGGTATTCTATGAGAGGCAATAAAGATTCTTTATGCAATACCCTTGCTGCTATGGCACAACACTCATAAATAGAATGACCTTTGGAACTTGCGACATTGTAAGTATTAAAATGAGTGCTATTAAAAAGCGCTGATTCAAAAGCTCGCACAGCATCTTTAATATATAAAAAATCCCGGATGCTGGTATATTCCTGCAGTTGTAAACAATTATTCTTTAATTGTTCTATTATCGTGCTTAGTACCGTTGATTTTGTCGCTGCCGGCCCATAAAGATTTGAAAGACGTAATATGACCGCCTCATCAGCAAAATTCTTTAACAAATACTCCTCTGCCCTTATCTTACTTTTGGCATAATCTGATTCTGGATTGAGCAGGGCAGACTCTGATATTTCACCTTTTTGCCTTGCACCATATACCAATCCAGAAGAGGCGAATATGATCTTTGTTATTCCCCATCGATCAAATACCTGGCAAACATTTTCAAGGCTCTTGATATTGAAGTCAAAAGCTTCAGTGCCATGAGACACATTTGGATCAGCGGCCAAATGAACGATCGAAATGCGTTGATATTCTTTATCTTTAAAAAAGGAACTTAATCTTATTGAACTCTCATGGCAATCAAGAACATCCATTTCCAACTTCTTGATATGATCCGGTAATGGGACTACCTTAAGAGTTTTATCGATCCCCAAAACTTCAACGCGGCCATCAACAGATAAACGGGAGAGCAAATTTCTCCCGATGAAACCTTCACAACCAATGATGACAAACAGATTATCTGATAACATCTGCCTTCTTCAGTTGACACTCTGCCGTCAAATGACGACTGGCCTTTTTCCCAAGTATCTGACAAAAATCATCGGCCAAAAAATCTCCGGTCCCAGGCCTCTTGACCCATAAGTTGTCTGTGGTGAATATTTCATTCTTTCTAATCGGACTGATGGTTACGACTGATGCATAGGCAAAATCAATGACCGGCCTTTCTTCCGGCTGGATCTCCTTATGTCCAATCATGGCCTCTGCTATGGCGCGGGACCCCTTAATGAGTTCTTTTAATTCAACAGGTTCAATGGAAATGGGATTATCAGGACCAGGCCAGCGCCGATCAATTGTAAAATGTTTTTCTAATGCGACCGCGCCGAGGGCGACCGCAGCAAGGCATGTATAAATACCCAATGAATGGTCACTCAAACCAACGGGCAATTGAAATTTCTCACGTAATTGGACCATGGCCGGCAATCGGACCTTAGAATATGGAGTGGGGTACATCGAAACGCAATGCATCAATATCAATGGTGTTTTATATTTATTAATCAATCGCACGCTTTTTTGGATTGATGAAATACTGTTCATGCCCGTCGAAAGGATGATCGGCTTTCTCTTTCTGGCAATATGTTCTATCAAAGGATAATTATTGCATTCCCCTGACCCGATCTTAAACGCTGCTACACCCATATCATCCAGCCGGTCAGCTGCTTCGCGGGAGAACGGGGTCGACAAATAGATAATGCCTTTCTTATCACAATATTGCTTGACCTTAATTTCTTCCTCATGCGTTAATTCACAACGCTTGATGATGTCCCATAACCGTTCTTTTGATATTTTTCCAGGCTTCATGTTCGTTGGGACCATCTCTTTTTCAGTGATATGACATTGGAATTTGATACATTCTGCCTGACATTCAATGGCACGATCAACCAGGGCAATCGCTTTAGACAATTGACCTTCGTGATTGATCCCCACTTCAGGAATGACCAATGGCCTGTGCCCCGGGCCAATTTTCCTGCCTTGAATTTCAAATATGGTTCTTGTCATTACTAAACTTCTCTTTAATTGATGGGAGCCACGCGTTGAGAAAATATCTTTAAAGCATGTTTAAAATCTTCCTTATCATCGATATCAACGGAAATATCCTCATCCATTATAAATGGCAGCATGCGGGACGAATAAAATCTTTCCCGGAGGATTACCTCAGTTGGCGCAAAAAAAATGAGGCCGTTAGGTAAATAATGCGATGGGAGATTCTGCCGCCGGTGTTTTTGTCCTTGGATATCGAAACAAAAATCAATATATCCCTTTGGATTTTCTTCCATAAGCCATCCGGTTTTGACCGGCGCCTTTTTCACAGAAACTAGCGTGTCTGCAGGTGTTTGGCAATGGCGAAAATAATAGATAATGGCATCATCAATGTCCTGGGCCGTACGCAATGGTGATGTGGGTTGAAGGAGCAGGACATAGTCAAAATCTATTTTCTTATTTTCTTTAAGCCAGTCAAGGGCATGGCGCACGGCACCTTCGATAAGCGCCCTGTCTGAGGCCAATGGGGCCGGACGTAAAAAAGGTGCATCTGCACCCGCGGCCCGGGCGATCCGGGCGATATTTTCTCCGTCGGTAGAAACGAGCGTGTGGTCAACATGCTTGGACGCAAGCGATGCCTGGATCGTCCAGTTGATCAAAGGCTTACCGGCAAATTTCAGTGTATTTTTATTTTTTAGCCCTTTTGAGCCTTTACGGGCCCCTATAAAAGCCAGGATTTTCTTTTCTCGATACATATCATAATCTTATGGATTTATAGAGCAGTCCGGACATTTTCTTCCATGGGGGCCTTGACCTTGGCCTTGACCATATTGAATGACTCTTTGGGACGGGCCAAAGGATTGACCATTTGATCTGCAAGACCCCAGTGTTTTTCAGCTAAATCCAAAAGACGCAGGTCTCTTTGCATCACGATTTGCTGGAGCCCTAAAAGCTGCATCGGCGAAAAATTATGCGAAATAACAGCTGATATCTTAGAAGCATCTCCCAAGTCCAGGATAAATTTCTCCAGGTCCCCGTTATATTGCTCCAGGATGGAATCCTTATAGGCGTAATACCATTCAGACCCGGGATAAGGGGTGGCAAAATGCGGTTTACAATGGATGCCCAGTTTGATCAAAGATTCAATGGTGATCCGCACGCTTTGAAAAGATTCCAGAGGAAAACCAATAATGATGTTAGGTATAGGGACGATCCCTGTATCCATGCATATTTTCGGGGCGGTCAGATTATGTTTTTGGTTGACCCCTTTCCCCAATGTTTTAAGGATCACCGGGTCAAAAGATTCAATGCCATAAACCAGATGGGAACAGCCTGCCTTGTACATGATCTCCAGGATCTCCTTGTTTGAAAGGCTGGCATGGCTTGTCCCTGACCAGAACACGCCTCCCTTATTTTCATTGTCCGGAAGGCCATCCCGACGGGAAGTCGGTTGCAGGCCTTCCTTGATCCACATGGCGCAAAGGTCTTTAAGCCATGAACGGCCGCTGGCAACATCCATGGTCATAAAATTCTCGTCGATAAAATAAATGAAGTCCACCTGGTATTTCTCGACAAGGGTCTTGACCATCTTGACGATATATTGCGGGCTATGATAACGGATATTGCGGCCATAGGTAAATTTGACATCATTGTCACCGTTTTCATCTTTCTCAACGACCATGTCGCCTGTTGTCCCCAGATGCCAGCAGAATTTACAAATAAGGCTGCATCCCAAACTACCCATAATATCAATACGCCGTTTGGAATTATAGCCAGCTTCACTGTAGAGCATGCTGGAATTCTTGAAATAAATCTCGAGGGGTAAAAGGTCCCAGGCAGGATAAGGCAGGATATCAAGGTCGTGTATATTGGGGCGCACATTGGTGATGACCACCTTGCCTTGGCTGTCACGAAAGCAAACGCCTAAAGTTTTGGAGAAATCAAAATCCTTACGGTCAATTTTTTCTAACACTTCCGGCCAGGTCACAAAAGCTTCACCCATGATCCCTAAATCAATTTCTTTAAGCCAGGTCAACATTTCTTTAGGCATGCTTGTCAGGAAGCCACCCCCGGCGATAATAAATGCTTGGGGACAAACCCGGCGACAAATCTCTAACGTTTTCTTGATTGACCCATAGGTTGTCGTCAGGCCGCCTATGGCAATGACATCCCAATCGTCCGCAGTGCACACGCTTTCCATCACTTGCGGCCCTTTGCGCCAGGCATTTTCATCATAGAGTTGGACAAGATGACCTTTTTCCAAAGCTATGGCAGCAAGCAAAGAAATTCCGTAAGGGATATGCTTGGGGTCGTCTTCTTCCCGGACGATGGGATTGATCATTAGAATTTTAGCCATATATTATTTTCTCCTTATGCGTGCCGTTTCAAGAAATCATCCAGGTACACGCATTGCAGCTTTTCATCGAATAGCGTCCCGCCTTCGGTACAGTTAACTGTGTGGCTCTTGGATAAAGAAAAAAGTTCTAAAAAATTCTTCCTGTACCAAAAATACGTCGGGTCAGAGTAGAATTTCTCCTTGGTCAAAGGGAACTCAAAATTCACAAAATACTCTTCCAGCGACTTTTCATCTTTCAAATGCTGTTGCAATTCATAGTAGGTCTGTGTTTTTTCTTTTGGAAGGTCCCAGTAATATCCAAAGTCCATGCCCACCAAGGCGATTTCCGGAAGATTTAAAATAGAATGCGCAAATACCCAAGATGCCGTCCCTACGTTGCCTCCGGTATTCAAGCAGGGCAGGTGATTGATATTATACATTTCCCGGGTGATGCTTCCGGGTTTTTCAGGGGCATCGACCAAGGGATTCCACCAGTACATATCAAAACCGCTTTCCTTAAGGCGTCCAACGACATTACGAGGGGCGCTGGATGCGACCACCGCCTTGCTCCGGTTCCCTTGCTCATTAACGAGCGCGATATGGCGTTTGTTCTGCTCAATAGAATTCTTGCGGAATTCGATGTCCAAGTCCTGCCGCGTGAAGTAATCATCGTTGGCGGAATTCTTCTCAAATTCATGATCGCCGAACCAACGCACCATCCGGGTCAGGTGTGGGTCAAGGGTCACCACAAAATCAGGGACAAGGCCGACTTTCAAAGAAGCAATATACGCACCATCAACAGCTATAATTGTGCCGGTGTAACCTGATTCCTTGATCCGTTTGAGCGAATTGCGCCGATGGACGCTGGGACCAGCGCTAATAACAATCCCTGATTGGGCTTTTTTGCCTTTTAAAGGAGGCAATTCTTTGATAGATTTCCTGGCGTCAGGCGCATTTAATCGTGCGTGATTGATAATGGCGTTCTTGTGCACCTTAAACCCAATCGAGGTGATTTCATCTACAACACGGTCAAATTTACTTGTAAGGGAAGTAGTTAGCAACTATTTATCCCCGTCCCAAACCAGTTTCGTGCGTTCCATGTAGACCATGCTTCCGCCAATGGAAGCCAGGGCCTTCTTTTTATATTCTTCCTGGAAAGAGGGTAATTTTTGTTCTTCCATCTTAATTGGTTTTTTGACTTTAAAATTACCCTTAAGAAATTGTTCTTCCATACGTGGGCTCCTCTTTAACCTGCCTTTTATCATGTTTGTTTAATATTGTAATCCTTTAATCAAGTTCTCAACAGCCATTTTTTCCATCATGACATGTGCTTCTTTGACATAAGAGCCAATATGCGGCGTTAGGACCACATTGTCGTTATTACAAATATCCCCACATTATACGGTTCCTGTTCAAAAACATCAAGGGCTGCGTAAGCTATCTTACCCGATGACGACCCTTTCTTTACCCATCCGCAATCCAATCTAGGGTATTGATGTCACTTCTTTCTTAACGAAACAAAAACTGAGACTCCTAACGTCAGTAAAATAAAACCTAAAACATACCCGGTGGGCATGGGCCAAAGGTATTCTGTTATCATTTTGAAACCGACGAAAACCAAAATAAGGCCAAGGCCGTAATGTAAATAATGAAACTTATCCATGATGGGAGATAAAACAAAATAAAGGGACCTTAACCCCAAAATGGCAAAAATATTGGATGTGTACACAATAAATGGATCCCTGGTGACAGCCAGAACTGCGGGGATAGAATCCACAGCGAATAACAAATCTGCAGCTTCGACCAAAATCAAGACAATCAAAAAGCGTGAGAAATTCACAGGAATAAACCGATTTAGGAAACGTGACACTTTATCGGGATCAGGATGTATGGTCTTATCCCTTTTAAAGAAAATCTTGAAACCTGAAAAGACCAATAAAATACCAAAGGCATAAATCACCCATCTGAAATGCTGCAATAAGGCGATCCCGCTTAAAATAAAAATGGCGCGCATGAGTTGGGCGCCCAGCACCCCCCAGGTTAAAATCCTGCTCTGGTCAGCCGTAGAGACCTTGAATTGAGAAAAAATGAGATAAAATACAAAAAGATTATCGACACTCAAAGATAACTCTATTACGTAACCCGACAAAAACTCTAATGCTTTCTGCTGACCATGAATCAGATAAATTCCGGCATTAAATACTAATGCAGCCACTACCCAAGCCGAACCAACAAAAATAGCTTTGGACATCTTCATAGAGACACCAGTTTACCACGTTCAAAAATTACATTATAGCAAAAAGGCCAGTTACGCTTATTATCGTAACTGGCCTTTTCAATGACAATTGGTTATTCTACAATTCTTTCTATTTCTTAGAAATATATCTCACCAAGTCAACAACTCTGTTGCTGTAAACTTCGGAAAATGGAAAAGGAACAACGACAATATCGCCTTTTATAAATTTTTCCACGCCTTGTCCTCTCGGGGAAATTTCCAATCCTTTTTAAAAGCAGATTCGCTCATATTTAAGACTTCGGTATGGCCATTTGACCGCAAATTATATTTCCTTTTAATTTCTTCAACTTCCCTATGGGTCTTCTCAATAATCTGCTTGCTTGTCATACCTTTTTCTTCACGGTAAATCTGTTCCCGTATTTTGTGAAGCTCCCTCATTGTTTTAGATTCTCTAAACATTTTCGACCATCTCTAATAATGACAACTGGCTAATTATTGATTCGCCAAGCCTTCTTTAATCTCCTGCTCACTTGGAATAGTCCCTTTAAGTTGAAGCGGCAATTTTGTCGTCAAACGATACTCGGCAACACCAACAGGATTCTTAACACTCTTTAAGGCATACTCAACCACTAAATCATCTTTATCAGCACAAAGAATGATTCCGATTGACGGGTTTTCATCCTTTCTTTTCACCTGGTCATTAAGCAGATGTAAATAAAAATCCATTTTGCCCGCATATTCAGGCTCAAATTTTCCTGTTTTCAATTCGATTGCCACCAAGGTCTTGAGCTTACGATTATAAAACAATAAATCCACGTAATAATCATTATCTTTGAGGGTGAGCCTATACTGATTGCCGATAAAACAAAATCCGTAGCCTAACTCCAAAATGAACCGCTTAACCTTCTCAACCAAACGATTTTCCAATTCCCGTTCTTTGACCTCACGAGTGACACCTAAAAAGTCTAAATTATAAACACTCTTGATGGACTCATCCGCCTGTTCTGCTAAGTATTCTGGCAATGCCGTTTTGAAATTATGTAATTTCTTATTTTGCTTCGCAAGAGCGTAGGCGTTAGCTTTTACTTGATTCAAGAGGACATCCCGACTCCACCCTAATTTGATGCAGGCTTCTATGTAGTATTGCTTTTTTTCATTTGATTTTATTTTCTGCAATATAAGTGTAGGGAATCATTAAAAGCCTGCCAATTATAATCATCTTGGCTTGGTCGAGAT
>CAZKUL010000035.1:0-22169 GCA_964555945.1 uncultured Planctomycetales bacterium | reverse complement strand
AATCCGGTGGTAACGAATTATGATCACTTAGTGGTAAGAATTAGGAAATTTGGCACTTCATCTATCGTTCCACTCATATATTCTGTTTTTGTTAAAGACAAATTCGTTCCCGCACCGATTAAAAATGGCGCATTATTATCGTTCTGTTTTGTACCAACAATTGTATAAGTTTCTGGCGAACCTCCATCTACATACCCAGTTACAACTTTTGTTGATGAATTATAAGTTCCAACAAGATAATGCCAATTTGTATCTGCCAAACCTAAACTAACCGATTTAGCAGATCCGCCATCCCATATTTGAAAATAAAAGCCATCAACTACGTTCGGAGGATTCACAGTTGCTCCATACCCGATTGTTCCCCAATCTCCCGTACCTCCACCGCCACGACCATCACCTTCTCCAAAAAAAGTATGAAAAGATGTATTGGCAGTGCTTTTAACCCATCCACTAATAGTGAATGATGTTAATGACACTTCTCGATTTGCGGCTTGAATATATGTATTTGTTCCATTAAAATTAGCGGTCCCATCGACCTGTCCAGAAGTTGCAGAAGCATTAGTAATAGTACCAGTATTACTATTGGAAGTAGAATCATTCGCAGTTAATGTCGAACCATTTGGAAAGTGCCAAACAGCAGCATAATTACTATCCCACACCGACGACGCCGTACTCTGAAACGTCGAAATCGGCGCATTTCCATAGCACATATAAAACGTGGTATTACTCGTACCAGAAAGAGCCGTTAAAGAATTGCTAACCCATGCTTCAAATTCTCCTGTCGTGGCATTATAATTTTCCATTTCCCAATTCAATTTATTTGAACAACCTGAATCGGTCGTGAAGATAATGTCATAACCGCTGGAATTCTGCACATGGCCGCCATGGGCCACAGTGGCCATATTAGCCACAGAGATATTACAGGCATTAGAAGAGGCATTTCCGCAAACAAGGACAGGAAATTGGGTCAACGAACCTGTATTGTTATTTACCTGTGAAGCATTGACAGTAATGGAACGTTGATAAGAATATCCGGCAAAAGCTGAATTTGACAAGAGGCAAAGAAATAAAAATATTAAAAAAGTTTTATAAAACTGAGCGAAGCAAAGGACGTTGGTTGGTTGGTTGGTTGGTTGGTTGGTTGGTTGGTTGGTTGGTTGGTTTGGATTTTGCGGGAGATACTTTACGCATACACAGGATATTTATAGCACAAAGATTGAAAAAGGAATTAAATATTCTCTAAATTGATTTTTACTGGCTGGAGGCCCCTTGAATACCTTGCTTGAAGGATTCCACACATGAATCTACTTCATAACTAGAAGGATCAATGCTTCCGGTTTGTCACTGGCAATACCAGCGAATCATTTCCGGGGGCTTGGGGGTTAACATTATCAGCAGAACCAGGAAAGCAGTTGCTGAGAAAAGATTGAAGTGAATTACTCTAAAAATGGCTCTATCCATTTCCTAAAAAGCTTAAGGCCATCGGCCGGCACCACAATAGGGAAATCTACGAGTGATACTATATCTTGCCCCATGAAATCACGGGTATTCCAAGTTACAAATGCGGAAACTTTAGTCAATCGCGCGGAACATAGGATAATCGCATCAGCCCGAGGCAATCTTTCTAAAAATGGTTTGGATTGACTTGTTGAAGGGTTCGGGGCGATTTCGGGGGCCAGGCTTTTCCAGAGTCTACGGTTTTCCTGGACTAATTCCGGAAACTTTAAAGTTAAAACCCTATCCGCTTCAATGATAACTTCTTGTGAAACAACCATCCGAAGAATCCCTGCTTCAACCAAGCGTATAAGCTCCCCTGCAGCCCCTTTAGGTGAGATTAATCCAGCAATGTATGCGCTGGTATCAAAGAAAACCCTGTACTGAGGGATTGCCATTATGCGTCTTTGTGCCGCATCTTTTTTAAATCTGTTAATAGATCATCCAAAGATAGACCCTTATCTTTAGCAGATTTAGAAAATTTGTCAGAAACAGCCTCAAATACCGAAGGTTTTGGAGTTAATAGAATCCCATCCCCTATCCTGGTCACAGACAAAACAGAGTCACTATGTAAATGTAAAGATTCCCGAATACTTGCGGGTATCGTTATCTGTCCTTTCTCCATCATTCTCGTAACCATAAGTTTCTCCCAAAGTAGTCAGTTATTAAATAATATTCCTACCATTTCCTACTTTCTGAATAAGTATAACATTGGTTTAAGGCTTTATCAAATAAAAATATATACTGCGCTGGGAAAATTGAATGAAGGATGATGATAATAAGGGGACACTTTAACGTGTCCCCTTTTCATGAATGGTAAGAGACGCCATAAATGGCGTCTCTACGACGGGTGCCTATTTTTAATTTACTGTTATGCGTGTGCTTGCGGATTTGGGTTCTTTTTTCTCGCGGACGACCGTCACTTTTAGGACGCCATTTTTGTAACTGGCGTCGATTTGATCGGTCCTTGCATCTTCAGGCAAGGGGATGGCCTGGGTAAAGCTCCCGAAGGTCCTCTCCTGGCGATAAAATTGATTACTTTTGTTGTCCTGGGACTCTTCGCTCTGACGTTCCCCGGAAATTATGAGCATGCCCTGATTAGTCTGGACATTGATCTTATCTTTATCCATCCCCGGGATGTCCATCGTAATGATGTAGTGTTTATCGGTCTGTTTGATGTCCATCTTTGGACTAAACACACTTGTGTTAGCAAAAGCCCCTCGCATGTTGCGGTCCATTTGCTGTTGCAACATCATCATTTGCGTGAAGGGGTCTTCCCATTGGTCATAAACAGGCATGGGTGAGGATGTGGCCGCCACTTGCTGTCTGTTGGCCAATTCAGATTCCAACTGGTCCACCCGGTTTTGCAGCGCTTGGACCTGTTTTTTTAACTGCGCGCTGTCATCAGCCCAAGCCGACGTGCCAAGCAGCGGCAGCCCAGCGACCAAGGTTCCAACTAACAGGATTTGAATTAAGTTTGGTTTTTCCATAAAACACCCTCCTAACTTTTTTTTGTTATTTTGATATAAAAAGAATTAGAGCAGAATGAAATCAGAATTAAAAGAATTTAATTCCTAAAAAATAGGGACGTCTACCATTTATTAAATGGTAGACGTCCCTATTTTTTACTATTTCTTGCTATCCGATACTTCGATAACCAAATCGTTGCCTTGGGTCTCCACGTCGACTATTTGGCCTTCTTTGAGCTCTCCTTGAAGCATGCGCAAGGCAATTGGGTCTTGCAAAAGTTTCTGGATGACCCTCTTAAGCGGTCTGGCGCCATAGACAGGATCATAGCCTTGACGGCTAAGAAGGTCTTTGGCTTTTTCAGAGAGCTTCAGTTCTATGCCTTTGGCCTTCAGCCGTTCGGCCAGGGTAGCCACCTGAATATCGACAACCTTATGTAATTCTTTCATCCCCAACCGGTGAAAGACCACAATATCATCAATGCGGTTGAGGAATTCCGGACGGAAATGACGGCGCAGGGCGTCCTGGATGCGGTTATCGATCTCTTTTTGATCTTCCAAGGCCGCTATCTCCGCAGTGCCAATATTGGAGGTCATGATAACGATCGTGTTTTTAAAATTAACGACCCTGCCCTGACTATCGGTAAGTCTTCCATCGTCAAGCAACTGTAGGAGGACATTAAAAACATCCCCATGCGCTTTTTCAATTTCATCAAAAAGCACCACCGCATAAGGTTTGCGGCGCACCGCCTCAGTCAGTTGGCCGCCTTCTTCATAGCCAACATAACCTGGAGGCGCACCTATCAGACGCGCCACGGCATGTTTTTCCATGTATTCGCTCATGTCAATGCGAATCATGGCATTTTCATCATCAAATAAAAACCAGGCCAAGGATTTGGCTAATTCCGTTTTCCCCACACCTGTGGGACCGACAAAAATAAACGAACCCAGAGGACGGTTAGGGTCAGTCAATCCTGTCCGAGAGCGGCGGATGCAAGAGGCAATGGCCTCAATGGCGGCATCCTGGCCAACGACGCGTTTCTTCAACGCATCTTCCATGTGTATCAGCTTTTCAGTCTCAGCTTGCATCAATTTAGACAGCGGGATCTTGGTCCATTTGGCAATGATCTCCATAATGTCCCTGTCATCCACTTCTTCTTTAAGTAAACCACCCTCTTTTTGCTGCTTGGCTAATTCTTTATTTTTGGTTTCCAATTCCTTGTTTAAGCCAACGAGGGTGCCGTAGCGGATTTCCGCGACTTTATTCAGATCGCCGACTTTCTCTGCCTTGATCTCTTCTGATTTCTTTTCCTCAATCTGGGCCTTGATGGCCCGGATGCTGTCGATGACTTTTTTCTCATTTTGCCAGCGCAAACGCATCGTCTTATTGATCTCTTTAAGGCGGCTTAACTCCTCATCAATCTTTTTAAGGCGTTCTTTAGAAGGAGCATCCGTCTCTTTTTTAAGCGCCTGGCGTTCGATTTCAAGACGACGGATGTCCCGTTCGTTGATGTCGAGTTCCTGGGGCATGCTGTCGATTTCAATACGCAGACGTGACGCTGCTTCATCGATGAGGTCAATGGCTTTATCCGGCAGGAAACGGTCTGTAATATAACGCTGGCTCATCATAGCAGCCGCTACGATGGCAGAGTCCTGGATACGTACGCCGTGATGCACTTCATATTTTTCTTTGAGACCCCGCAAAATGGCAATCGTGTCCTCGACACTTGGCTCATTGACCATCACTTGAGCAAAACGTCTCTCCAAGGCCGCGTCTTTTTCAATATACTGGCGGTATTCATCCAGGGTCGTGGCCCCGATGCAATGCAAGGCCCCGCGCGCCAGTGCCGGCTTTAGCATGTTGGAGGCATCCATCGATCCTTCGGCCCGTCCTGCGCCAACAATCGTATGTAACTCATCAATGAATAAAATAACGGATCCACTTTGATTCTCCACTTCTTTTAATACCGCCTTCAGGCGGTCTTCAAATTCTCCCCTGAACTTGGCCCCGGCAACCAGGGCCCCCATATCCAGGGCAATCACTCGTTTGTTCTTCAACCCTTCAGGCACATCCCCCCGGAAAATACGCTGGGCCAGGCCCTCGACGATGGCTGTCTTTCCGACCCCAGGCTCGCCAATGAGAACTGGATTATTCTTGGTACGCCTCGAGAGGACCTGGATGACACGGCGGATCTCATCGTCGCGGCCAATCACAGGATCTAATTTGTCCTTGGCAGCCAGGTCCGTCAAATCGCGGCCATACTTTTCCAATGCCTGATATTTTTCTTCGGGGTTTTGGTCCATGACTTTTTGTCCTTTGCGGATGGTTTCTAAGACTTTTAATAAATCATTATCGCGAATGCCTCGTTTGGACAATAGTTCAGCCAGGAGACTCTTTTTTTCTCTGGCCAAACTGATAAAAAGATGTTCCTGGGCCACATACTCATCCTTCATGGATGTTGCTAAATCCTGGGCTTGGTTTAAAACCACATCCAGGCGTGACGATAAATGAGGTGAAGTCCCCGATGAGGTTTCTATCGAGGGCTTATTGTCTAAATATTGACGTAAAGGACCGGTCAAGTCTTCAACATCCATCCCAAGGCTCTTTAAAAACCCCGGAAGCAGTCCCTGTTGATCTTCCGCCAGGGACAAAGCCAGATGCTCCGGCTCAATGGCCTGATGATGGTACTCTTGGGCCAATTGCACCGACTTCTGAATGGCTTCCTGGCTTTTATGGGTATATTTATTGATGTCGAACATAATGATAGCTCATTGGGGGCGGACACAAGGTCCGCCCCTACAATTTTAATCAACATGAACATCAATCGACTTAGGCTTTGCCGCTTGTGCCTTAGGGACATTGAGCTGCAAGACGCCATCTTTATAACTGGCATGGATCTTGCTCTCATCAATGTTGGTCCCTACATTCAGGCTGCGCGCAAAGCGTCCGTAACTGCGTTATACCCGATGGACCTGCTTGTCCTTCTGCTCGGTTTCAGATTTGCGTTCGCCTTCAATGGTTAATATACCATTTTCCAGCGAAACCTTGATATCTTCTTTGTTGATGCCCGGAAGATCTGCCTTAAGGACATACTGGTCCTTGTCTTCAACAACATCCAATGCAACGGGGAATTGTTGTTTTCCTGATAATTGCGCAAGGAAATCATCGTCAAAGAACCGGTATAATGCTTCACTACTTTGGGGCCTACATGTTATGAATCTCATCGTCTTTCTCCTTGTTATTTGGGTTATATTTAGCACTCTTGCGCCTTGTCTGCTAATTTGAGAGGCTTAAAAAAGAGATGTCAAATACTGGCACTCTCATCTCATAAGTGCTAATATAGCATAAATTTTATTCTTGTCAAGGGGTAGGCAACTATCATCTAGTCATTCCCGCGAAAGCGTTAATGTTTAGCAACCCATCGGGTCCTGTCCTCGGGAATCCCCATGGCGTCCTCGGGCTGAAAAGCACCCTCCGGGCGCCATGGGCGATGCCCCTCCCTCGGCCACCCGATGAGACGCATGGATAGCTAAATATCTACGCGAAAGCGGGAATCCAGGCATCTTACTTTTGATTAAAATCGGCTTACCTTCCATAATTGGATAAACCCAAAAGGTATCGTGGAAAACCAAAACGCCGCGATGACCATCACATTGAAAATCAATTTTAGACAACCAGCGATGCTCCACGCTAATGGCGGTGCCCACAGGCCGGCTAAACTTAAGGATAGACCTAAGGCGACCGTGATATCAAGCAAAGGGACAATGACCAGATTGGCTATCAAGGCCACGGGAGCCAGGGTGCCGAAATGCCCTATTTGTAACGGCGTGATGCCGATCCATGCCGCCGTGGAGACAGCGATGGCCCCGGCTAACCATCCCGGCAAAAAGGATAATCGCTTTTCTATCGGTGTATACAGCATCACAATGGCTGCAACCGCCGCAAAGGACAATTGAAAGCTCGTATCGAATAAGTTACCGGCATCCATAAGCAATATCATCAACGCGGCAAAACTTAAGGAGTTAAGCGCATCGCTTTCAAGTTCGACAGTCATGGACGCCAAGACCACAGAGGCCATAAACGCGGCACGCAAGACAGGAATGGAGCCTCCGGTCAGCAGCGCGTAGGTGATGATCATAAGAATACTTAAAGCCACCTGCCAGAGACGGGGGATCCTGATAATTTTCAAAATAAAAATAACCATGGCCGTCATCATGGCCATATGAAGTCCCGCGATCACTAAAATATGCCCTGTGCCCGTGTGCCGAAAGGCCATGTTGATTTCTTTAGGGATGTGCCCGCGATCGCCAAGAACTATCGCTGAGATGGTCCCTGCTTCTTGATCGTCGAGATAATGATACAACGATTGTCTTAACAGCTCCCGCCAATCGTGAAGGAAATCCATGGCCGGAGGATGCGCCACGTGGATCATGGCCGCGCCCAGACAAAAGAGGCCCACATAGACCGGCCAAATCCTGGGACGGAATAAGAAATACAAAACTAAAAGGGATGCGGCCTCCAACCAGGAAAGTAAAGCAATGGGCAAAAAATGACCTACCAGAATCCCCAAAGCGAAAATTAAAAGCAGCCAGTAACAAGGCCTGTGCGTGACGTTCATAACTCGATGGACTCCTGGATGTGGCTATAACGCTTCTTGGTCATACCATCTACGTCTTGCAGATCTTCCAAAGATTTGAAAGAGCCGTTGTCACGGCGATAATCCAAAATCCGCTGAGCTAAGGTGGCCCCAATGCCGGGCAGCATTTGCAACTGCTCCTGGCGGGAGGTATTGATATTGATCCTAAATTGACGCACGGATTTGGCCCACCGCACAGGTGCAATGTCCCTCTTAAAACTCAGTTGCACAGCGGCCCCCATGATAAAAATAACCATGAGGACCACCACAAAATTGCGCTCTTGGGGCGTTAAATGAAACATGGAAAAACACTTCTTGGGGGGATTCAAGATAAAGTTACTTCTGGGGGAGAAGCAACTTGATTATAACAATATTCCCAGAAAATTGAAATAATTTTAATCTACCTGACTGTCAAATAAATTAACTATCTGCCAACTCTAAGAATGCCCTTAGGTCCCTTAGCGGTTGCATATTAATTATGACCGGGATAAAGCCAGGGGCATTCTGCAACTGCGCGAGCATGGCTGGCTCAATATGAAATTTAATGCCTTGGCCATTATGTTGGACCGAAAGGGATTTGAGAGATGTTAAATCAATACCACCCGGGGCTAATTGAGCTTCATCCTGAGGAACACTTAAGTCGACTAAGCCAGAATTATGGGTCGCAATTAATCTCATCTTGGACTCGTACCTTACAGTGCCTGGGCCGAAGCTGTTCCCTTTCAAATGCGCATAATAAGGCAACATAAACATGCCAACGATAAAATCCTTGTCTCTCAAGGCCGCCATGAGAAATTCATTTGTTTTCATGGACGCAATCCTTTGATACTTTTCTTGAGCAATTTTTAAGTTCCAGTTGATTTCTTTTTGCGAGTGACCATCAAAATATGGAACCATATCCTGCAAAATCTCGATCTGTTCTTTCAAATGGGCCAGCAGTTCTGGCTGCCCGCTATTGGGAATATTTTTATGTCTTACTCCAAATACTAATCTCTCTAAGGCTGGGGAACTTATTGTAGCCTCAACAATTTGTGGGCCGATAAAATGCGTATTTTCCATCTCGGCCAATAGGGAAGGGGCCGTTTGATTATCATTGTCCCGTTCGAATTGTGCCTTTAAGGCGCGATATAACCTTCTGGTTTCAGTTTCGACCCCCTCCAAAAGGCCTTTCTCAATCCCAGTGTCCAGGTCCAATGGAAGATTGATCAACCTTTCAGGTATTACCCCGTTTGCAGTGATGGACTCCCAATAGGCTTTCACGAATATCTTCTGCCAAATAAATTCAACCACCTCTTTCATATTAGCCAACCCCATCAGTTGCTCTTTTTCAGGCAATGGCAACTCCAATCCATCGGCTAATCCTCCCACGAACATTCTAAAAATTTCGTGTGGTTCTTTTGCGTAACCAGTTATCTCCCTGATAAAATCTAAGGAAATCTCGATAGCTGCCTTGGGGGTTATGTCCTCGTCTTCAAGCTTTTTTGGGAAAACTTGAATATAAAAAACGTCTGCATAGTCCGTACTGATCAGGTTCTCGCCGTTTCTATCTACGATAAAATTCTCAGGGTGGCTCATCAGCACCTTCCCTTCCCGAAAAAAACGGCCGATTTCTCTACTCATTAAATACACTTTTCTGGAAGTCTTCATTACCGGAATCGCGTCATTATCTTGAAAACTCGACCTAATGGAACCAGGGGACAATCGGACAAGATAGCCCTTGCCTCCCATTAGCCTAATATTGGCAGCTGCCCGCACAGTCTCACCATGGACATATGCTTGGCCTTTTTTCTCTTCTTCCAGGTTCAATAATTCCCGTTGCGCGCTGAAGATGTCCACGGCCCCCGCATTTTCTCGATCGAATCCTCCGCTGGGTAGGCCAGCGCCTTTAAGTTCGACAATGAATTCTTTACCTCTAATTTCAATAATAATCGGTAATCCATCCCTAAAAAGCACTCCCGTTCGCCCCTGTCTTTTTTTGCGTTCTTCATCCTGAGGTGAATACATGAGTAATTGAAAAGGAGTACTTACCTCTTTCGCTGTCACCAAGACCTTGTGCTTTTCAAAAATCTGTTTTAAATCTGAAGGGAGATAATACCAGTTCTCCGTTGTGTCAATTCCCAATTCTTGCCCACCGATAGCTAGTGGAACCATTTCAACCAATCTTCCTGGTCTCCAGCGTCCAGCGGATATCCCCTCTCGCACACTAAGCAGCCGCGGTGAATGTGAAAATACCGGCTGGATTTTACCTTGTTCGTCCCTCATAAACCCGATTAACATGTTTCGTTGCTCAGCAGAAATAACCATCTTCTTTCTTACCTCATTTGGAGTGAGGACTCTTCCATCGGGATGTTGATCGTGGGTCAAACCTGACATAGCTTGATCTCTTTTTAACATTTCCTCTTTTGCCAAGGAAATGATTAATTTATATGCCTCTTGATTAGACATAAGCCTTTCTGGGATAGACGAAAATGTTGATTCAGACCATTGTTTCAAATATTTAAGTTCAATGATGGTAAAATATGATTGAAACAATATTCTTAGAACCTCCGTAAATGAAGGCAATCTTTCCTTAATAGATGCTGGAAGCATGGCAAGTAAATCCAAATAGGCAAATGCTGTCACTTCCATGCCATTTATTTGATCTTCCCATGATAATCTCATGAATACCCATTCTTCATTATCTGCCTCGGGTCCAGCGATTTCCCAGTCCTGGGGGTTAATTGATGTTTTACGCCAACCAAGATTTATTTTGATAGCTTCATTTTCTCCTCTTTTTTTCATCAACCATAGTACCAAGTCCGAAGCGCTTAATAATGTCCATTCTGGCAATAGTCCATGGCTGACCAAAACTTTAGATATTTTCCGGCATAAAACTGACAGGTTGGGATCGACATCCAATAAACTGGGCAATTTAGAAAAACGTTGTGGATATAACATCCTATTAAAAATTAACACTGGCACAACATTCTTTGTTTCCAGCCTCTCAACAGTTTTTAAGCCTCCCTTTCCATCTGGCAAAGCATGCATTCTTCTATAGCCTAAAAACTGAACGAACAGCCCCTTACCGGACTTATGATCTTTATTTTTTGCAATTGCCTCAGTCCCATGCATAGCCCTCAAAGCATCTTCTCTTGTAGCCAATCCCCATTTATTCCCATAATGCGGCCCTTTTTCATCCATACGGTTCTGTCCAGAACCTTTTACTCCTAACCATGTATTATCAGGTAAAGGGAAATAGACTTGCCGTCCATTAGCCACAGAAGTAAGGATATGTCGACTGCTATATCGATCAGTTACTCCCACAACAACTTTCATTCCATTCCTGCTAGCCAACCCATTTATATTATTTAAATCGTAATCCGCACCTAATTTAAAGCAACTGTATTCATTCATATACTCCAATAAAGTCTTATCTCCAATTTTTTCGTTAACTCTTGTTGTCATATGGTCAGGCACAATAATCGCATCCATGCTTTCTTGGGGCAATACCTGTAAAAATACTGGTCTTAATGTAGGGTCATCTAAAAGTGCTTCTTTAACAGGGCGGGTAAATAAGTGCACCAGTGTTTTGTTCGGCGATAGTTCTTCTTTTTCAAGGTAAGCGTCCCATTTTTTATCTAACTCCCGGTCTGATAAATCTGAAGCTAATTGCTGGATTTTAAACATCGCGCCATCGGCCTTATTTGTTTGAAGCATGGGTGTCATGGCAGGATCTATCTCTACATTTAATAGCTCTCTATTGGCATTGCTATCCATCTTAAAATCTTTAATTGATATCATGACAGCACTCGCGTCCCCTAAAGAAAATCCTCCTGAAAAATATTTCCGTGGCACTATCTGTTGTGTTAAAAGATCCTGCTCTTCTTTGATATAGTTATAAGCTCCTTTCTTAAACGCCTGCAAATATCGTTCATAGATTCTTTGCTTTTCCTGTGGGTCTTCGATAGTGATACCTGTTGTCTTATTCTTGTTTTCATAGACTTGAGATAGGATGCTGTCCTTGATTTTCTTCTTGTACCAGGTGGCAAGAATAAGGGAGTTATAAATCTGCCTCAACATAGAAAAATTGTTGTCCTCATTGACTTCCTTGGTCAATGCGGGGATGACAATTTCACGCACGATATTAGCTCCTAGTGAAGAGATGCTGTTACGCATAGCCACAGGCAAAGCAGAGTGGTGCTTTTGCAGAGACAAATAATCCTGCTCAAGCATGACCTTAAGCCTTGATTCCACAACATACGCCGTTCCTGACTTGGCATTTTCATAGACCACTGCTTTTTCAGGCACTATCCAGACTTTATTGAATGTATCCACCGGAATATTGGTAGTTCCAAATCGCTTGGCCGACTCTTCATAAATGCGCTTCCAGAATTGCTTGCCTGTTGGATCTTCAGGATAAATTAAACTGGCTGTAATCTGTTTGAGCATATAGTCTTCTGCAAGTAAATCTCGGCCCATTCCAGTTAAACCAAAGCTCTGAGGGATGATACGGTCTTTTTCATAGGGGGAGAGATTGACCCATAAGTCTTTATCGGGAATGGTTAACGAGGCAAGAAAGTATTTGATGAGGCGGGTGGATTCTTCTTGTAGGGGCGGGTTCATAACCCGCCTATTAAGGGACGGTTTAGAACCGTCCCCTACGTCTAAAATAAAATCAAATCGAAAGGGATTATCAGGATGGACCTTGATGCCTTTGAGGGTGGAAGGATTAAATGCGGGACTTAAATGAACCATGACACCTGGCGCTGGCAAACGCAAGTCCTGCGCTAAAACAGGGTTAGGCCCCATGATGTTTGTGACACTAAAACAGGCAAGAATAAGAATAAAAAGTGGTCTTTTCATTAGTAGTCAAAATATAACACATAAATCTATATACATCCACCCGGTGATCTGGCAGTGATCCCCAAGATAAAGATCAGAACAATTTCATCTGCAAGGAGTCAGGGTCTTTTTTGGGGGTGTGGTGTTTGGCGGCTTCGTAGGCTTTTAATTCTTCGGCAATGTCTGCCAGATAGGGGGATGGGTTTTGGATCAGGGTTTGGCCGAATAATTGGCGGCGCCTGGCGTGGGTAAGAAATAGATGTTCTTTGGCACGGGTCATGCCCACATAAAACAAGCGGCGTTCTTCTTGGGGCTCGCCTTTCATGGCAATCAAGTCCAGCGGCAGCAAATTGTCTTCACATCCTATAATAAACACCACCGGAAACTCCAGACCTTTGGCTGCATGCAGGCTCATTAAAGATACTTTCTCAACGTTGTACTCCACTACCTCTTCCTGTTGGCCTAAAGCCTCCTCATCCGAATACAACTCACTTCTCTTAGATTTTTGCGCCATTTGATACGGAATTCCCAGATGATCCAGGGCTTGGGCAAATACATGACGCTCTGCGTTGAGACGGTACAAGATGACGATATCCCCCAGGCTGCGCACGGCCCGGCGGCTGGTGTTCATATCCAGGCCGCCAATCAGTTTTTCTATTTGATGCGCCACGTAATCCGCCTCGGCGCGGTCGGTCGTTGCTTGATGGATCACTAATTTGCCGTGGGTGGAAAGTTTGGCCAGTAAATCAACACCCCCCATGACCTGTCCTGCGGCCTTGAGAAGACTCGGGGCCGCACGATAATTTTCCTGCAGGGTCAAAATTGTTGCGGGAGAAAAATCATCCTTAAAGCGATGAAACAATTCCACCCTGCTGCCGCGAAAGCCATAAATGGATTGGTTGACATCGCCGATGGCTGTCAACAACACTCCCTTGCGGACTAATTCTTTGAGGATAAGATTCTGGACGATATTACTGTCCTGATATTCATCCACCAAAATATACCGGTAACGTGCCTGAAGCTCCTCGGCCACTTTTTCATCACCCAACAACAGCAACGCTTCCCGCAAAATATCATCAAAATCAATCCAACACTTTTGGCGCAGATAACGTTGATAGGTTTTGTACTCCTCATCGGGAGAAATGGCCAACTGGGATGATTTCATCTGACTGATGCGCTCAAGCGTTGCCTTGTCAAAACCAGTGATCTCATCCGGATGCGCCACTTTAAAATCTTTGGGTAAAGCTGTAAACTCAAAATAATGGCGCAATATCCCAAGACAAAATCCATGGAATGTTCCGATAAAAACCTGCGATTGAGAGACACCCAACACTGATAGCCGTTCTTGCATTTGGCGGGCAGCTTTATTGGTAAAGGTCAGGGCCAGGATATTTTCGTTATTCTTTAAGGCAGGGATCAAGTGGGCGATACGATGGGTGAGTGTATGCGTCTTGCCTGTACCGGGGCCTGCGGTAATGAGTAAATGAGATCCCTTGTGAGTAACAGCCTGCCATTGGGACTCATTTAAATCAGCGGGTTTTTCCATAAGTAGCAGATTAATGTCGTTCAATCGCAAGCAACTGACGCTTGATGGGAATACCTCCCCCGTAACCGCCGATGGAGCCGTCTGCGGCAATCACCCGATGGCAGGGGACAATGATGCAAAATGGGTTTTTCCCATTAGCCGTCCCGACGGCACGCACGGCTTTAGGATTCTTGATCTTTTGGGCAATGTCCTTATAAGCGACCGTCTTACCAAATGGGATTTGGGATAAGGCCTTCCATACCCTATGTTGAAACACAGTACCGGAAAATGTTAACTCAATATCAAATTCTTTTCTTTGGCCTGCAAAATATTCTTCCAGCTGCTTGACCGCTTTGAGAATAAACTTGTCCGCAGCTTGCTTGGAATTGAGTTTTTTGACCAATTCGATCCGTTGCTCGTGCCAAGAGGCGCCTTTCAGCCCTCGGGCGTCGGCGACAAGATATATCTCTCCAATGGGTATTCTCATGGCATATTGAATTAAAGACATGGTAGTCCTCCTCGGTCTAATACTTCCAATATCCTATATTTTTCCCGCCGCGTCCTTAAAATATTTACTTAAGATATCCAACTGCTCTTTTCCTTGAGATCCAGCACCGGCCAAAATGTTGGCCTCGTGTGAAGCGGCGTCAATATAGGCCTCTGCCAGATACTCATGGGCTTCTGGGAATGCCGGTCTTAATTCCAGGGCCCTTTTATAATTGGCCAAGGACTCATCAATCATGCCTAATTTTCTTTGTGAATGGGCCAGCATATTGAGAATGTCCGGATTATTGGGCTCTACGCTTAAAGCCTGTTGGAAATAGGTGTAAGCTTTTTGAAAATCATTATTGTTTGTTGCGGTAATCCCCTGCTGATAAAATGCGTTAGCAGGACCAACCGTGTTTGTCTGGTCATAATTATTTGGCGCGCTTGCCGGAGTTGATTGACTGGCCCACGCTGAAACACTTAAACTAAAGAAATACCCTGCTAATAGCATTGCACCCATGAACATACGATTCATCATAAACCTCCTTATGGTTTCGAAAATAAGTTTTAAAAAAGTGCCAGTTGTTTTTCGATATGCTCGCGTTCGCCGGAATCAAAGATTTTAATGGTGCCAAACTCGCCGTCGTAGCCGGCAGCTATTTCCACCTTGCCCTGGCGCATGCGGTTGATTCCCTCAGCCAGGACATCTCCTGCGGCGCGCTGGATATCTTTAATCGGACAATCGAGAAGAACATAAAACTCATTGCCTAATTTCTCTAATGTTTTCATGTAGGCCGCCTGCACCGCATTGCTGGCCGTGCCCATGTCCTTGGCTTCCGCGATCATTTCAGGCAAGGGGACAATATGCTGATAGGGGCGCCAACGTTTGGATTTTGTTCCCCCTGCGCGGTCAGCCAGCTTTTCGACACGGGCCATCACACCGACGGTTACGGGTTTGCCGCAGACAGAACACATGCCCAGATGCTTAATCGTTTCTTGAGGATGCCAGCGAACCTGACAATTCCGATGGCCGTCAAAATGATATTTCCCTTCTTCGGGAAAGAATTCAAGGGTGTAAACCAATCCTTTATCATGCTTATCGCTTAACGCATTGTAGATCCCCTCATAGGAAAATTCTGTGTCAAAAACATTGGCTTCCCGTCCCAATTTAGCGGGTGAATGCGCATCTGAATTAGAAATCAGGATAAAGTCATCCAATTGCTTTAGCCTCCAATTCATGGGCGGGTCGGAAGACAAGCCGGTTTCAACGGCAAAAATGTGTTTGGTCAGGTCCCCAAAGGCCTCCTCCATGCTGTCAAAGCCGCCCATGGAACCAAGAGCTGAAAACCACGGCGTCCAGATATGCGCCGGCACAAATAGATTCTTGGCATCAGCCTCCAGAGTTAGGGCGAGCAGATCATAGGAATCCAAACCCAGAATCGGACGGCCATCGGAAGAAATATTGCCGATGGCGCCAAGCTTGGTTTGGATCTTTTGGGCGGCTTTCAGGGACGGTGTAAATATCAAATTATGCACCTTGCGCACCTTGCCATGGCGTTTATAGATATTAGAAATTTCAACGGTGAGCATAAACCGCACTTGAGCCCGGCAGCTCGGAGGAATTTGAGCGTCCAGAGGCTTGGCATATTCTGCCTTGAGTTTGAATAAACCACTTTCCGCAGGTTCAAGCTTTTCTTCCAGCTCCTTAAACCATTTGGGATGGACAAAATCACCGGTACCGACGATGTGAATGCCTTTATATTGGGCCCACAGGTACACATGCTCGAGATCCAGATTCTTAGCCGTGGCGCGGGAGTATTTAGAATGGATATGGAGGTCGGCGATGAATTTCATTGAACTCCCCCTGCGCCCTCTTTTCCGCCATAGGCGGATCCGCCTCCGGCGGAAAAAAAAGAGGGGAAATATAAATTTATATGACTATACTAACTAATTTATTAGGGACAACGATAAATTTCTTGATGGCAGCCTCGGTCGCGTATTTGGCCACACCGTGGTCGGCCAGGCAAATCTTGCGCAATTCTTCCTGGGGCATATCCGGGGTGACTTGGATTTGGCCGCGCACGCGGCCATTGACCTGTACCGCCATGACGATGGAACTTGTTTTAAGCGCGTTTTCATCAAAATTAGGCCATGCCACACGAGCGATGGAGTGTTCAGCTTTTCCCATCATCTGCCACATTTCTTCTGCCATATGCGGGGCAAAGGGGGATAGCAAGAGGACTAACGTTTCAATGGCCTGATTTAATCCATTCTGTTGGACCAAATTATTCGGTTCCACTTTATATTTATCAATCGCATTGGCCAAGACCATCAGGTGACTGATAGCGGTATTAAATTTGTAGCCTTCTTCAAAGGATTGAGTCACTCTTTTGATGGCCATGTTACGTTCGCGTTCTAAAGTGGTATCAGCGTTGTTGGGTTGGGATTCTTCACCCTTGGGGCCCAAAATGACGGGTGGTTGATAACGCTTTTCAACCATCTGATAGACACGGTTTAGAAAGCGCCAGGAGCCCTCAAGGCCATCGCTGTTCCATTCCAGCTGATCTTCCGGAGGGGCCGCGAATAGTATAAATACACGCAAGGTATCTGCCCCGTATTGAGATAAAACCTCATCGGGATCAACTGTATTGCCCCGCGATTTCGACATGACTTCCCCGTCTTTGAGGACCATGCCCTGGGTCAGAAGCCTGGTAAAAGGTTCAGCGGTGGACACCAGTCCTAAGTCTTTTAAAAATTTAGTAAAAAAACGGGCATACAATAAATGCAGGATGGCATGTTCAATACCTCCGATGTACTGGTCGACTGGCATCCAATAGTGAGCTTGCATTTTATCAAAAATTTCTTGCGCGTTATGCGCAGAACAAAAACGCAAAAAGTACCAGGATGAATCAAAAAAGGTGGCCATGGTGTCTGTTTCCCGGCGGGCAGGCTTGCCGCATTTAGGACAGACACACTCAACAAAACTCCTGACCTTGGCTAACGGGGAACCGCCTTCACCGGTGATCTCGACATCCTTGGGCAGTTCCACCGGTAACTGATGATAGGGCACCGGCACAACCCCGCAAGACGCGCAATAGATCATCGGGATAGGTGTCCCCCAGTAGCGCTGCCGGGAAATCAACCAATCACGCAGACGCCAATGGATGCTTAATTTGGCCATGCCTTGGGCCTGCATCCACTCGGCTATTTTCTTTTTGGCCTCTTCATTAGGAATTTGATCAAATGCGCCGGAATGAACAAGCGGCCCTTCGTCTTCATAGGCATTTTCCATTTGCTCGACGGATGCAGAAGGATTACGAGGGTCTTCAATAACAATGCGCATCGGCAGCTGGTGATGCTTGGCAAATTCAAAGTCTCGCTGGTCATGGGTGGGCACCGCCATGATGGCCCCTGTGCCATAATCCATCAGGACATAATCTCCGATAAAAATGGGGATCGATTCATTATTGACCGGATTGATGGCCTGACGCCCGATAGAAACCCCCTCCTTACGCTGATCACCGGACATGCGCAAAGATTTGCTTTTATTGGCTGTTTTGCCAATAAAATCCAAGACTTGGGATTCTTGAGGTCCTCCGGCAGCCAGTTTCTTGACCAGGGGATGTTCCGGGGCCAGCACGACATAAGTAACCCCAAAAATGGTGTCGGGCCGAGTGGTAAATACGCTGATGGTATCGCTGGAATCCTTAACTTTAAAGCCAATCTCCACGCCATAGCTTTTTCCTATCCAATTCTCTTGCATGGCGCGCACGCGTGAGGGCCATTGTTCTAAATTTTTCAGGTCTTCAAGAAGGCTGGGCGCATATTGCGTTATCTTTAAATACCATTGCTCAAGGTCTTTCTGGACGACAACGGTCTTGCAACGCCAGCAAGCGCCATTGATGACTTCTTCATTGGCCAGGGTGGTCTCACAGTCCGGGCACCAATTGACAGAGGATGCCTTTTTGTAAGCCAGCCCCCGTTCAAACATTTTGATAAAAATCCATTGGTTCCATTTGTAGTAGCTGGCATCACAAGTGGCAAACTCGCGGTCCCAGTCGTAGGAAAAACCCATTTTCTTTAATTCGTCGTGCATCTGGGTGATGCAGCGGTAGGTCCATTCAGAGGGGTTTGTTTTATTCTTGATGGCGGCATTCTCCGCCGGTTGGCCGAAGGCATCGTAGCCAATGGGGTGCAGGACATTAAATCCCCTCATCATCTTATAGCGGGCAATCACATCCGCAATGGTGTAATTGCGCACATGACCCATGTGGATTTTTCCCGAAGGGTACGGGAACATTTCCAGGACATAATACTTTGGAATCAACGGGTCGGCGTCAACATGAAAGGTCTTACGCGCTTCCCAAAACTTCTGCCATTTGCTTTCAATGGTCTTGATGTCGTTGTTGGTATAGGGCATATGAAGAGAGTAACCAAAAAAGTGAAGGGGATCAGTTTTGGCCAATCCCCTTTGGAAAGAGATCCTTCGCTCGTAGGCTCAGGATGATCCCGACGTTACGTCGGGATCATTTATGCGCTAATTCTTTGGCAGAACCGGCGTTTTCCTGATAGTAGCTTAACCCGCGTTCCACAAATTGGGCTTGCACTTTTTTAGGCGCAAAGTAACGGCGGCAAAACTCTTCGGCTTTCTTGCGGTCGAAGGCACGGCAGCAATAAATATCGACGGTGATAAAATCTTTAGGGGACAGTGTATGGATCACAATGGAGCTTTCAATCAAAGGCACCCATCCCGAAAGTCCTGCTTTATCAGGAAAACGCGTGGCATCGGACTTAAAAATAGATGGGGGTGCTTGCTTTTCCATCCCTAAGAAACCAACAATTTCATCTAGAAAATTGTAGCATAATGTTAAATCGTCGCACACCCCCGCTTTGCATTCATAAAGGTCAAGCAGAAGTTCGTAGCCGAATACCGCAGATTTGCTCATTGAGTGGCCGTCCTTTTTTACGTTTTAATTATCAATTAGGAACGCTGTATTATACAAAAAATGCCCGCAAATAAAAGATATTTTTTATGCCCCGCCCATATCCGATTGGAGCTATTTTATAACAAAAACTGAGGTGTAAAGAATAATATTAATAAATTGTGCGTTTCCCTGAATATTTGCTTTTTTGAGGTAAATAAATTAGAATGAAACTATATGAATATCACATTAAATGGAAAATCCCAACAACTGACTTCAAAGAATCTCGCCGATATCGTCAGCACATTCTGCAAGCAATCCAAGCATGTGATCACGGAGCTCAACGGCACCATCGTCCCTTCAGAAAAATGGCCCCAAACCAATCTTCAAGACGGCGATACGCTGGAACTCGTCACCTTCGTAGGCGGTGGCTAACATGTTATCAGATACGCCATTTGTGATTGCCGGTAAACCATTAACTTGCCGATTCTTTTTAGGCACCGGAAAATTTAAAAATAAAGAAGAATTGGCTGATTGTATAGATGCCACGGCTAGTGAAATCGTCACTGTTGCCCTACGCCGCATTGACTTGGAACGTCATGAGGATAATATTCTTGAGTATATCCCGCCTCATGTAACTCTTTTGACTAACACCAATGGTGCCCGCAATGCCCAGGAAGCTGTGCGCATCGCCCGCCTGGCAAAAGCTTCAGGCTACGGCAATTGGGTCAAGATTGAAGTCATCAATGACAGTAAATACTTACTGCCGGATAATCAGGAAACCATCAAAGCCACGGAAATCCTGAGCGCTGAGGGTTTTGTCGTATTACCCTATATCTTCCCTGACTTGTATACCGCACGTGCTCTGGTCAAAGCGGGTGCTGCCACCATCATGCCCTTGGGCTCTTTTATCGGCAGTAACCAAGGGTTAAAAACGAAAGAATTTATTCAAGTGCTCATCAATGAAATCGACCTTCCTATCGTCGTAGATGCCGGTATCGGCGCCCCTTCACAAGCAGCGGAAGCCATGGAAATGGGCGCAGATGCCGTGTTGGTAAATACCGCGATCGCGACCGCCCAGCATCCTTCTGACATGGCCTGTGCTTTTGCCATGGCCGTCGAGGCTGGACGCCTGGCCTATTTAAGCGGTCTGCCTGTGAAACGCGCCATGGCTGAGGCATCCTCACCCTTGACCGGATTTTTGTATGATAACACTCCAGCAAATTAAAAATACCTTAAACAATAAAGACCCCCAGGCCATCGAAGAGTTAGCGCGCCGTGCAGCACAGACGACACGGCAATATTTCGGGCGGGCCATCAGTCTCTACAGCCCTTTGTATTTGTCTAATTTCTGTTCAAGCCATTGCACCTATTGCGGCTTTCACAGCCAGAATAAAATCCAACGCCTGAGGCTTGACCCCGAGCAGTACCATAAGGAAATGCGATTTATCCATGCGCAGGGAATCCGTAATATTTTAATGCTGACCGGTGAATCCTATAAACACACGCCAGTGTCCTATTTAAAGGAGGCGGTCCTGGCAGCGTCTGCTTATTTTCAAGGGATCGCCCTGGAAGTGCATCCTATGGAAACTTCGGATTATAAAGAATTATTTGACGCGGGAGTGGATGGCATTGTTGTTTATCAAGAAACCTATGACCGCGCCCGCTACGCGCAGGTCCATTTATCCGGTTATAAAAAGGATTATGATTTCAGGCACGCCACGCCGGCGAGGGCCGCACAAGCCGGGATGCGGCAGATTTCCTTAGGGATCCTTCTGGGCTTAAGCGATGTCGCAGAAGACCTCTATGCCCTTTACGCGCATTTAAGAGACTTGGAGAAATCATACCCAGGCGTTGAATACAGCGTGTCTTTCCCGCGCCTGCGTACAGTCAAAACAGAAGCCCTGGCTAATGGCGATGTAGATGATGCCCAATTTGTCAAGATCATTGCTTTAACAAGACTTCAATTTCCCCGCATAGGCATTAATCTTTCGACCCGGGAAGATATGCAATTGCGCGATCATCTTCTGGAGATCGGCATTACCCGCATGTCAGCGGGTTCCAATACCTCGGTGGGCGGCTATACCCTGCTCGAAGAAAAGGCGCAAGACCCCCAATTTGATATTAAGGATGAACGCTCAGTCGCTGAGATCATCTCAATGCTTAAAGCCAAAGATTTTGATCCCGTATTGACGGACTGGCGGCACATTGAAAACAACTCTTGAGGGCGATCATTCCTGATCCGGTCCTGGGACAACTTCAAAGCCCTGATCGACCCTCTGGTAATAAACGCCCTGCGTCAAAAGATAATGCACGCCGTCCGCCATTACGATTTGGTAATCCTGCGGAATAGAATCAACCACAGCCCCTATGACCGCTGGAATGGCCACTAACTGGTCCCCTACCTGCTGGTAAAATGTTCCCTCATGATAGTAGAAAGTCTCCCCATTGTATGAGACAAGCTCGAATCCGTCGGGTACAACAAAACCTTGATCTACATCGGCGTAGGGAAAGGGGCTTGGAATATACCCATAATAAGAGGCGTCCCGGCGAAAATATCCCGGATTGATGGGTTCGTGCCGTCTTGGTGGTTCCTTGTAACGAACGGGCTGAGAATGATTGACAAGCCACGACTTTGGCTCGATAGTCTTGGGCGCTTGCTTGCGAGGACTCACTTCAATACGTGCCGCAGCAGCGATCTCACGTTGTACTGGTCTCTGCGGATTTGGTATCAAATTGGGCGCTACCACAGGATGCATCCCTCCATTAGGCCAATCAGCATGAGCCTGTAGGGGTAAACTTAAAAGTGCCATTGTAA
>CAZKUL010000034.1:0-22552 GCA_964555945.1 uncultured Planctomycetales bacterium | reverse complement strand
ACAGAGGGGCATGGCTTATGATTCTACTGATATGCAGGCAAAACAAAGGTATGTAATGACTCTTGTTCAGTTATTAACTGGAGAAGCGTTTGTTGAAATGAATGATGGAGATTGGCTGGCGGCCAGACAAAAGGCGGCTGCATTTTCGTGGGGCAATGATCCAAGAATCATGAAAGTATTTTCTTTTTTAGAGTATGCATATCAGAATAACCATGTGACTATGAGAGACGTAGTGGACCGGTTCGAAGAGATTTTTGACCCAAGGCCGGAAGAAGACCCTATCAAAATCGCTGAAGCTCAAGACAAGTTCAGAGGGATTGTGGAGCAGGTACTAGAGCCTGTTTTAGCAAGGCATGATTCTGACATATTGGCAATCACCGATGAAGAATGGGGAGCGATCATAGATCAGATTTTCCAGCAGGCCCTTGAGCAAAATAATAGTGGGTTGATTAATAATGATTTCAGGTTGATTCTAGAACATTATCTTAAACAGGATCAATTAAAGAAATATGTGGAGACGTTTTTATGGGTGGATGATCAACAGGTCAGGCCTATGGGGATCCAAGACGTAGTTCTCATTGTTGAATTTCTTCATACTTTGTCTATCGACATCTTCCAGCTGGGATTAAGACAGGAGGTCTTAGGGGCCATAAGCCTGCCAAGGCAGATTACACGTCTTTCTTTCACTTATAGATTTTATAGGGATGTTCTGTCGCAGCATGGTTGGGTAGGACCCGAGTGGGATAAAACACCAATTGATTCAGAAGTTGAAAGGGAAATGGCCCAAGACCATCCCTCTGAAGGTAAAGAAATTATATTGGGTCAGGATAAATCAAAGATTAAAGCAGTTTGCGAAGCATTTGGCATAGTTCCGGCTGTTTTTTATTTTGATAGCTTTAGGGCAGGCGCATTACGTTATGGGTCCCAAATGCTAAAAGCAATCCAGTTATATGGGAGTTTTGATAGTGATTTCACTAAAAGGTTATCAGATAGTTTTAATGAGGTTATGATGGACTATTTTGAACATATTATGGGGTTTAGAGAGGGATTTAATGGCTTGGGTTTCTTCAACATACGGTTTAAACACGCACGATCGACCATGGGATCCAAGAGTTTTGTTTTTGACGTGGTTCACTATCCCCCTGGAGCAAGAGTGGCTAACGTTCCTACTCCCACTCCGGCTGTTTTTTTCTATGATGAAATACCGCAAAGAATCCTTTGGCAACGTCAAGGTGTTGTTGAAAGTGTACGAAGCGAGCAAGAAAAAGACCCTAGAGTGCTACCAGTTGTGCCGATCAAAGCTACCCAAGCCCAGGGGCCTGTGATATTTAAAACGGCATTGGATGCTGTTTCACCTGTAATTTGGGGAATATTAACAACAGGTAAGAATTTTAGGAGTTCCGTTGATGGAGTAATGGGGAGAGTTTTAAACAGGGTTGAATTACTAAAACAAATTGCCGGAAACAAAACAATCAGAAGGCTTCAACCGGAGCTGCAGGCCAGACTCAGATCTCTTGTTGAAAATGAAAATAATGGGGCCTATTTGTTCAATTTGATCGCTCCAGTCAGTGCAAAAAGTGTAAGCGAATTGGTCGCTGAAAATCTCGGATTGCCAGGGTCCAATAGAAGGTTAAAGTGGGCCCAGGATTATATGGAAATGACAGATCGCTTATATCAAAAACACTTGGTGACGGATGAGGATAATCTTTCCTACTTATATTTGCAAGATGGGGTAATGCATCTTGAAAATGTGACGAGTCTGATGCGGCGAGGGGCTTCTACTGATAAGGACGAAGGACTCAAAAGTTACATTATCACGGCTTTGATACATATCATGTTGGGAGTTGATTTTGATTTTCAAGAAAGTAAAGACGAAGATTTTTGGAGAACGCTAAACAATATAGTAGATAAGGATTTTCTGGGAGATGACCGTGTCGTAGCTCAAAATATGGTTACGTTGGTCAGGTCTAGGTATGAGCAATGGGATTTAAACGGTTTTATTACTGAGTGGCAAAATGATATTAAACCTCAGGTTGAGAAGTTGAAAATAGACCTAGCTATGTCTACCGGCAATAAGTTTGATCATCAAGGTGATGCGGCGATGAATGCCCACGCACTAAAGGTTCAGAAGAGACAAAGGAGGATAATCATATTGGAAGATATGTTAAAAAGCAGGTCTTATGATGTGAATAAAATGGCAGAGGAATTGGGCATAGTAAAATCCACGGCTGATGGAATTTTTGATTCCGCACCTACGTTAAGGGCAACGTTAGAATTAAATAGAATTGAAGCAGTGGGTAGATTGTTGCAGAAAGGTGCTTTTAAGCTCAAAACCCTTGCGGATGGGGTAGGAACGATCGAGCTTGAAATAGGAGAGTTATTTAGACGTGGCGTTAGAACAAAAGAAGGATTGTTGCTATCGCGCTTATTTGAAGAAAATAGGGAAAGAGTAATAAGAGAATTGGTAGGGAAGAAACTGAATAAGAGGCAAATATATTTAGCTATGGGAGCGCTAAGTCCTACAGATTATATGAACATTGATAAAGCGCGAGGTGATAAAGCCATGAACGGAGGTATCGATTTAACCCCTGATAAGCTTTTGGTGCAAAACGACGGGAGGGGCATTAAATTTCACATGGACCCGGCTATTTTGGAGAAATTGCGTAATGCCCCGGGCTTTACGCCGCTCATCGTCAGCATCCAGCCTTTGGTCAACATCCAGGCATTCTTAGGTTTTAATTCTCCGGCCAATGATAACTTCCCCAAATCTACCGATCAGTATCAACACGCAGCATAGTCCTTCCATTTTTATAATTCCTGTGCTAAAATTCATGCTTCCTTATGGCGATCAAAGATAAAATTCTTAAAGCCCCTTCCCTTTTAAAAAAATTACCGGCCTTGCGCCTCCAGGGCAAGACCATTGCTTTCACCAACGGCTGTTTTGACCTGATGCATATCGGTCACGTCAAGTATTTAGAAGAAGCTGGCCGGGGTAATCGCATCTTAATTGTCGGTCTTAACAGCGACGTATCTATCCACCAAATAAAAGGTTCCAGCCGTCCCATTGTCGGACAGAAATCCCGCGCCGCTGTACTGGCGGCTTTGGAAAGTGTTGATTTCGTGGTCCTTTTTGACGAGGATACGCCGCATCAACTTATTGCAACTCTAAAGCCGGATGTACTCATCAAGGGGGCGGATTGGAAAGGGAAGCCGGTTGCAGGTGAAGATTTGGTTAAGAAGGTCGAATTTGTTAAGATTGTGCAAGGGTTCTCTACGACAAATATTATAGAAAAGATATTGAAAATTGAAAAAAGGTAAGCTATCGTCATTGCGAGGAGTGAAACGACGAAGGTCCTCATGCCGGACACTCGCAGGAGCTCGCAATCTCAAAAAAGAGATTGCTTCGCTGAGGCTTTCAGCCTCGCTCGCAATGACGAATAATGGATTATACCGGATCCTGGATGCCAACTTCAATCGTGTTAAGGAAGGTTTAAGAGTTTGTGAAGATTTATGCCGATATATTTGGAATCAAAGGACTTTGACGCGTACTTTCAAAGATCTGCGCCATGAAGTCACTGCCATTATGGTCAAGGTGGATATGCAAAAGGCCCTTGAAGCCCGTCATATTGAAGGTGATGTGGGGCGGACCACGAGCGTCAGTGAATCCAAAAGAGAGAATGTAGATTCCCTGTTTTGGGCCAATGCTCAGCGGGTCAAAGAGTCCTTGAGGGTGTTGGAAGAAGTCACGAAATTGATTGATCCAAAAATATCATCCAGACTTAAATTATTGCGGTATAAGGTATATGCGCTCGAACAAAAAGTCATTGGCCGCGGCTAAATTGTATTTAATCCTCGATACTGAGGTATTGGATTATGGCGCTCTTTTAGATGTTTTAAAAGATTCTGTACGTGGCGAGATTGATATTGTACAATTACGGGACAAAAAAGGCAGTGCTAAAGAGATTTTAGATTTTTGCCGTGAAATTTTAAAGATCACCAGGCACCGCATACCGTTCATTGTCAATGACCGCGCTGACCTGGCTTATTTTTCTGGGGCCGATGGTTTGCATTTAGGCCAGGATGATCCTGATTTGAGGTTTGGAAGGAAAATAATGGGTTCCGGTCGTATCATTGGTGTTTCCTGTCAAAATTTGGAACAGGCGCAGAAGGCCCAATCTCAAGGAGCTGATTACATAGGATTTGGTTCTGTGTTTCAGACCCAAACCAAGCCTGAACGTCAAGCCATGCACTTAGAACTTTTAGAAAAAGTCGTCCAAAAGATAAAAATACCTGTATTTCCGATTGGCGGCATCAGCCGCGGAAATATTGAACAATTAATCCCTTTAGGTGTAACAAGAGTAGCTGTTTGCAGAGACATTTTATTGGCGAAAAGTGCTTCTAAAGCAGTTAGGATATTGAAGGCAGTCCTCTAAGCGGGGGTAATTCAGTGGTAGAATGCCAGCTTCCCAAGCTGGCTACGCGGGTTCGATTCCCGTCCCCCGCTCCATATTTGGGCTGGTATTTAATGAGGTTTTCGGTGTTTAGAGGTGAACGTTTAAAATTCTTGCTCTCTGTAGTGTTGGTGGGATCCTTGGCGGGTTGTGCCACTGAGGAATATAAACCTATGCCAACCCCGATTGTCTCTCCGACCCCGGCTCCTGCGGCTAAAAAAGGGGTCTATCACAAGGTGCTTGTTGGCCAGACACTTTGGCAAATTGCAGAGGCTTATGGGGTGAGCATCACCGATATTATTAACAGCAACAATATCCCTAATGGCAGTTCACTGGAAGTGGGCCAATTGCTTTTTATTCCCGGGGTGCAAGCGCTTAAAGATACTTCTGAGCACCCCGTGGATAATAATAAGGACCAATTCGTCTGGCCCCTTAAAGGCAAGGTGGTGGTTTATTTTGATGATCCGATCGGTGTGAATACGGTCAGCCATGGGATAGATATTCAAGTCCAGGCTGGCGATACGGTCCAGGCTGCCCGGGAAGGGGATGTTGTCTTGGCCGATTATCTTAGCGGCTATGGCCAGACAGTGATGATAGACCATAAAGACGGGCTTATCTCCGTCTATGCGCGCAATGCCAGGCTGATGGTCAAGCTGGGGCAGCACGTTTATAAGGGAGATGCCATTGCGGAAGTCGGACAAATAGACAACAGGACAGTTGAACATTTTGAAATTCGCCGGGGAAGCCAGGCGACAAATCCTTTGTATTATTTACCATGAATCTAATTGATTTTGATCATCATTTTTATGGGCGTCGTGGCGTTTTAGAGCTTTTAAAAAAACGCATCATGGGGCTCAAGGATGGCTACCGTCAAAACGTGGCCCTTTTGGGTGGCCGTTATATCGGCAAGACCGCCCTTTTACACAAACTGATCTCACAAATGGAAGATCAGGATGTTTTCTTTATTTATCTGGATTTAGAAAACCGTGATTTTGATTATTTTGCCACCCAGTTTACCAAAAGTCTGCTTTATAATTACCTCAAGAAAGAAAATATATCGCCCTTACAGGAAGATTTAAAATTATTGTGTTTAGCTGCCAAAGACCGTCTTCCCCGTACCGTGTTTTTAGTTCAAGCCATTGAAGATTTTACCGCGCAAGGTAAGGTATTAGAAGCGTATCACATGATTTTGTCCCTGCCAGAAGTCTTGACCCAGGAAACAGGAAAGGCCGTGGTCCTGGTTTTTGATGAGTTTGCCCATTTGGAGAATTTTAATATACCTGATGTGTTTGTTGAGCTGGGCAAACGCATCATGACCCAGAAAAATTGCCTGTATATAGTAGCCAGTTCTTCTCCCCAACAAACCCAAACCATCTTATCCGAGAAATTGTCCTTATTATTTGGTAATTTTGAGATCATCCCCTTGGAACCTTTTAATTTCAGCGAAGCCCAGGGTTTGATTGACCATAACCTGGATGGGGTCAAAATGGGCCTCCATTTGAAGAATTTCTTGGCGGACTTCGTGGGCGGCCATCCCTTGTACTTAAATCTTTTGTGCCAGGAATTAATATCCTTAAGCGGCGTGCACCGTCAGGACGAAATATATGCGCCCATTGTGACCCAAGCCATTGAAAACGTGATTTTTAACCAATGGGGAGTGATCAGCCGCCATTTTGAATTACAAATAAACAACTTGGCCTCCTCAAAAAGCACGGTCCTCACCATTGCTGTGTTGGGTGCCTTAGCCGAAGGCAAGCATAAAATTACGGACCTTTCCGAAACCCTGAAGTTTAAAGTCTCGCAATTAAACTCACGCATCAGCGCATTACAGGAAGCCAATATTATTGAGCGTAATGGTAATTATTATCATATTAAAGACAAGTTATTCAGTTACTGGATCAAGTATGTGTACCAACGGCGGGTTCGTGTGATTGATCTTGAGCTGGGGCGTTCCCGTAAACAGTTTAAGGAAGAAATCAACCGGGCCTTAAATGATTTTGGTATGGTGGCGCGTAAAGACCTTTCCGCACGGGTCTCAGATCTTATGTATAAATTTGATAATGAGTCTTTTACGCTTTGTGGTCGCCGCTATAAGTTAACCGCTTTTAAGGACATCAAGGTCATAAAATTGCGCATTGGGACCGGGCATTATTTTGATGCCATTGCTGCCCAAAGCGAGGAGGGGCTCTGGCTGGTGGTCCTCAAGAAAGACCCGGTGCTGGATGTGGATCTTAATGGCATCCTGGAAGAGATCAAGAAGCTTGATCCCAAACCGACGCGTAGTGTCATTGTATCTTTAAGCGGATTGGAGGAAAATGCCAAGGTGCGGGCCCTGCAAGAGAAGTTATGGATCTGGGATGAAGATCAATTAAATAGCTTGATGCATTTATTCGACGAGCCTATAATTGTCAGATGACCATTGGCGTACTTTCCGATACCCATTCCCTCAATATCCCTGCCCCCCTGATTGAGCGATTCAAGAGTGTCGATCTGATCATTCACGCGGGCGACATTTGTGATCTATCCACGTTAAGAATGCTCAAAAAATTGGCGCCTACCAAGGCTGTGCAAGGGAATATGGATGAATCCGGGCTCAAAAAGGGGTTGCCTGTAAAAGAGATTATTGTCAATGGTAACGTGCGCATAGGGGTCACGCACGGGCATGTAGGGGAGGCCCGGGAAGCGCTTAAAAACGCCATGGCCGCCTTTAAAGAGGATAAGATGGACGTGGTCATTTTCGGGCATTCGCACCAGGCCATCAAAGAACAGATAGGTGACACTCTCTATTTTAATCCCGGCAGTCCCAACGATGTCATCAAGGCCAAATATTTTTCTTATGGCCTCATCCACATAGCAGCGGGAAGAATTAAGGCTGAGATCATTAAGATTTAATTGGTTATGCAACGACTTTGGGCGCCTTGGCGCGAAACATATATCTCTAAAATAGGAATCAAGCCAAAATCCTGTGTTTTTTGCCGCATTCTGGCTGATCATAAAGATAAGCAACATCTGATCCTTAGCCGCAAGGCCCATGCCTATGCGGTCTTGAATCTCTATCCCTACAGTAACGGGCACTGTTTAATTGTCTCTAACCGCCACGTCAGCGACATCAGCAAATTACCTAAACCGGAATATACGCAGATGATGGATCTTTTAGTGGAAACCAAGGACCTATTGCAAAAAGCGCTGAAACCTCAAGGTTTCAATGTGGGCATTAATTTAGGCCGCATTGCCGGAGCAGGCATTCCTGGGCATGTGCACGTTCATTTGGTTCCCCGTTGGAAAGGGGACCATAATTTTATGCCTGTGACGGCGGCCACGAAGGTCATTTCTCAATCGTTATCCGTCATTTATAAGAAACTGGAAGATGCGAACAAGAAAAGACATTGAGGAACTTGAAGTCAAAGACTTGGCTCCCTATGCCATGAAGTCCAAAGATGCCGGCACCCGTCAGTATGACGAGCCCCAGCACGAATGGCGTACGTGTTTTCAACGTGATCGCGACCGTATTGTGCATTCCGAAGCCTTTCGAAAACTGGAGTATAAAACGCAGGTTTTCGTTATCTTCGAGGGAGATTATTACCGTACACGGCTGACTCATACCATTGAAGTGGCGCAACTGGCCCGGACCCTGGGCCGTAATTTGCGGTTGAATGAGGATTTAATTGAGGCCATTGCCCTGGCGCATGACCTGGGCCATCCGCCATTCGGCCACGCCGGAGAAGAAGCGCTTAATAGCATTGTCCGCGAGGTCAAGATCCAGTTCAATCATAATTTTCGCAGCTACGAGATTGTCGCCAAATTAGAAAAGAAATACCCCCATTTTGACGGCCTTAATTTGACCCCTGAGGTCTTAGTCGGCATCCTCAAGCACCAGACCGTTTTTGACATGCCGGGCGTCGATATCCCCCGGCAATACCGGGATGAGGGGCCGACATTGGAGGCCCAGATCGTTGACATCGCGGATTCCCTGGCGTATCTCAACCATGATGTGGATGATGGCCTGGCTTCAGGATGCATTTGTGAAGAGGATTTGATGGCGAGCACCCTCTGGCAGAAGGCCGTCGAGAAAATTCAAGGCCCGGCCAAGGGCCAGGACCGCGACATGTTTCGCTATCAGGTGGTCAAAGAGTTGATTGATATGCAAGTCAAGGACCTTTTGAAAGCGACCTACGCCAGGCTCGTCGCTCTTAAATTCAAATCGGCGCAAGACGTAAAGTCGCGTAAAGATTATGTGGTGGGGTTTAGCCCTGCCATGCATCGGGAGAGAGAATTTCTTCAGCAGCTTCTTAATGAAAAACTTTACCATCACTGGCGGGTGGAACGCATGACCGCTAAAGCGCGCCGGATCATTCGCGACTTGTTTGATGTATATTTGAAGAACCCCAAGCAATTGCCCTATGGCGTTTATGCGCGGGATAAGAAATTCTCAACTGCGCAGAAATATGCTATTATTTGTAACTATATCGCGTCAATGACAGACCGTTTTGCCCTGGATGATCATAAGCGGCTTTTTGACCCATACCAGAAGGTCTGACCCGGAGAAATTCATGGCAGTTCGTCAAAATTCCGCATCTTCATCCAAGCGTTACCATTTGGTCCTCTCGGCGGTGCATATGGTCTACCGCCTGGTCAATTCCACCTATACGGTCAAAGAGTTGACCCTGCGCCTGACGCGTTTGCTCTGCCAGTTTATCAAGGCCTCCTCGGCGAGCGTTTATTTGGTGCATCCGGCCAAGAAGGGCGTGGTCATTTGTGCCAGTTTTGATAACCAAATCAATATTTGGAGGGACAAGCCCCAGGAGCTAAAGGATGTCGGGGATGATGTGTTGTCCGTCACCCGGGGAGCTTCCGTTTTAAAAGAGGACTGCATCGGTCTTCCTTTGGTGGCGGATGATTATTTGGGGGCCATTTTTGTCCGTCGAGATTCTTCCCAGGAGCCCTTTAATGATTTTGATTACGAGATGCTTTCTGTTTTCTCCGAGCAGGTGGTGACGGCCCTCAAGAACATCCAGTTGCATCAAGAGCATGAAAAGATCATCCTAGGCTCAATTGCCTCTATCGGTAACCTGCTCAAGAAACAATCTTATTCGGGATTGACCCACGCCCCGGTGTATATGGAAATTGTGAAGATGGTGGGGGCTTATTTGAATGTCAACAGCGACGGGATAAAGCAACTGGAATATGCCAGTTTGCTGCACGATATCGGGATCATCGACGTGCCTTACGAAATTCTCTCCAAGAGGGGGAAATTGAGTTCCCACGAATTTAATGTCATCCGTCAGCACACCATGCAGAGTGTGGCCCTGATTTCTCCCGTCGAGTTCCTCAAGCCTGTGCTTCCGATTATTTTACATCATCATGAGAAATACGACGGTAGCGGTTATCCGTCGGGGCTTAAAAAAGAGCAAATCCCGCTGGGCGCCCGCATCATTGCTTGTGTTGATGCGATGGAGGCCATGGTGCAGGGCAGGCCTTATCGCTCGTCGCTGTCAGTAGAGGAAGCCTTAAATGAATTGGTGAAATTTAGCGGTTCTCAATTCGATCCTAAAATCATCAATGCCATGGTCAGTCTCTCCGCACAAAAAAAATTCAGAAAACTCTTGTCTTTGCTTAAGACCTAGAATTATAATGACTTGCATATAGGAATAGTTGTCATCCTAAAGCGCGGGTCCTCGTACCGGACATGCGGTCGGATTGACCGACACTCGCAATTGCTCGCAGTTGCTCCTAAGGATCTCGACTAAACTAATCCTATATGAGATTCTTCGCTGAGCTTAAGAATAACTGGAACTTTTGATAATAACCTAGATAAATTGGACTAATAAATATATGAATATAAATTACAAACAACCTCAGTTCGAACTTTTTCCAGCTAATTCTGCCACATTGGAGGATATCAACAAGCCTAAATTCCTTTTGGCTAATTTGACCCTCTCTATAGAAAATCTTGTCATTTTTACGATTTTGGGTATAATGATTGCGCTTTTTTCATTTTCATTGGGTGTGGAACGCGGTAAGCATTTGGCCGCTAGAACCTTGGATGAGCGGGTTTCTGCGGCATGGAATGTGGGAAACAGGCCCATGGCTACTCCCGTGCTCGCAGCCGTTCCTGCGGAACAAATGTCGTCTCCTCCAATGGCGGGGAGTCCACATGGGTATGCCTCGCTCAATATCCACAGGATGGTGCCGATGCGTGCCTCCATGGGCACAGGGACGCGCTACACGCTCCAGGCAGCCACCTATGGAAGTGAAGACTATGCCAGGCAGGACGCATTGGGCCTCAAGGCAAAGGGGTACCCAAGTTTTTTAATTAAAAACGGCAAATATTGGTTGGTGTGTGTGGGCAGCTATAATAATAAAGAAAGTGCAGCCGCACTTTTGAGAAAGTTGCCCGGCCAGTATCGTTTAAGTCAAATAAGGAGATTTTAATGTCATTACATTCTTCATTGAAAATCGACAGGGCCAGCGTGACCCAGCGGACTGTTCAGACGCGGATTGAACGTATCAAGGAGTTGATGAAAAAAGGTCTTTGGAAAGAAGAGACCGGTGTTATTGGTTTGCCTAAAACGAAGATCGTTCGCATCAAGGCCAAGAAGAAAGTCAAGGCCGAAGAAGGTGCTGCCGCTCCCGCCGCGGGTGCAGGTGCCGCTGCTGCTAAACCGACGGACGCCGCAAAAACTGCCGCCAAGCCAGCCGGCGCTGCAAAGAAATAATTTTGAATATTCCCCTCCCCTGGTGGGAGGGGTACGGGGAGGGGGCAATCAGGAAATTTCTTTAGTATTTCTCCTCTCCTGAACCCTTACGCCATTCGAAATAACTCCCTCGAAGTCGAAGGAATAGGGCCTTTGGGGGGAGGGAATTCAATGATAAAGAAAATTATCCTTTGCTCATCAGTTATCCTGTTATTCGCGCATTTAGCGCCAGGATTTGCCGATGAGCATTTTCCTTTTCTGGCTGAGGTCTCTAAAGAATCTGTCAATGTGCGCGCGGGTCCCAATACTAATTTTGAGAAAATCGATAAGTTGAACAAAGGGGCCCAAGTGGTCGTCCTAGGCCGAAGTTATGAGTGGTACAAGATCCAACCTCTATCGACGACAAAATCCTATATCCGCGCCGATTATCTGAGCATTACCAAGGGGGAAAGTGTTGCCGTTGTATCGGGAAACAATGTGAATGTCCGTGCCGGTGCCAACAGTGAAGCGGCTTCTTTGGGAGAGGTTAAAAAGGGAACGGCGGTCGAGATTTTAGGGCAGGAGAATGGCTGGTGTAGCCTAGCTCCGGTGTCAGGGACGGTCGCTTGGATCCATCAGGACTTCTTAAAAGAATTATCAGCCGATGTTCCTGATTCACTGTTGATTGGAAAAATCAAGGCGCCCGCGCCTGCGGTCGTGACCCCAAGTCCAGCACCGATGCCTTCCCCGGCGGTAAGTCCGTGGGTGACCATGCGTGGGACGGTGGAAGCATTGGTCCAATCTCCGGGCACAGAGGTGCATTATGAAATCGTATTGGATGACAAATCTGTTTTTTTGCTTCAAGACATTCCCCAGATAGGGTTTTTTTGTAGCACTGTCGTCGATATTGAAGGCGCAATAGTCCCCGATCCGCAAAAGAAATTCATGTACCCTTTGTTACATATCAACAAAATTCAAATGGTCTTATAATATTTTCTCCCCTTTCTTATAAGAGGGGATAGGGGAGTTCAAAGTAGAATTATGGTGGGCCGAATTTCTAATACAAAAACTGGGTAACGGCACATATCTTGTATCATTTGAGAAAGTAGATTTATGGTAGGCCGAATTTCTAATATAAAAATTGGGTAACGGCACATATCTTGTATCATTTGAGAAAGTAGATTTATGGTAGACATACTTTTAATAATTGTTATTGTCGTCTTCGCGATTGTCCTGCATGAAGTGGCCCATGGCTACAGTGCTTATTTATTGGGTGACCCCACAGCCAAGAACCTGGGCCGCCTGACACTCAATCCCATAAAACACATTGACCCTGTAGGCAGTATCGTTGTCCCCGGAGCTCTTTTTTTGGCACATTATTTTTTGAGAGTGCCTTTGATGCTTTTTGGATGGGCCAAACCGGTACCGGTTAATTTTAGGAATCTCCGACCGCAGAGATTGGGGATGGCTGTGGTGGCCCTGGCTGGCCCCTTGACTAATATTGTGCAAGCTTTTATTTTTTCCAGGCTTTATCAATGGCCGTCCTTATCTAATAGCATGGAGGTATGGGCGTGGGGTGTAAGGATAAATTTGATGTTGGCCGTTTTCAATATGATACCTATCCCGCCTTTGGATGGTTCCAGAGTCGTCACCAGTCTTTTACCGGTAAAATTGGCCTATTACTACAGCCGTCTGGAGCGCTATGGAATCATCATACTCATTGTCCTTTTAAATCTTGGCGTATACAAATATCTCTATCCTTTAATGGACCAGATATGTAATTGGTTTGGAGTATCCATATGATTTCTAAAATAAGGGTAAAATTAAGAGATAATGCTTACGCCATAACCATCGGTCATGGTCTCATGGGAGATTTTCCACGCTATTTGCGTGGTTTGGGTCTGGGCAAAGATGCGCTCATTATTTCGCATCCCATCATCACTCGTCTTTATGGGACGGCATTGTCCGGGTCTTTAATGAAATCCGGATATACGGTCAAAATCCTCAATGTCCCTGAGGGGGAAAAGAGTAAAAGTGCCTTCGTGGCCCTGCGATTACTCAATGACATTAGCAAATACGATGTGGATAAAAATATTTTTGTAATAGCCCTGGGAGGTGGTGTCGTTGGTGATCTGGCTGGGTTTGTGGCGGCTATTTATAAACGGGGGGTGCCTTATATCCAGGTGCCGACAACCCTGTTGGCCCAGGTCGATTCTTCTATTGGCGGCAAAACAGCCATTGATTTGGAAACAGGCAAGAATTTAGTCGGTGCTTTTTATCAACCCAGGTTGGTGTTGACAGACACCAAGGTGCTTAAAACATTGAGCCAACGTCAAATCCGCAATGGCCTGGCTGAAGCGATCAAATACGGGATCATTGGTGATCCCAGGCTTTTTACTTATATCGAGGCCAATTATAAGAAATTTTTAAACGGAAACGTTGAGGTGTTGAATTTTATTGTGCGCCGCTGTGCAGCCATGAAGGCCGCTATTGTAACCCAGGATGAAAAGGAAACCAAAGGGCTGCGGATGGTCCTTAACTTTGGACATACCGTGGGCCATGCCGTGGAAGCGGTGGGTAGCTATAATCAATACCATCATGGTGAAGCGGTGGGTCTTGGCATGCGGGTCGCTGCCCGCATTTCCGTACTGATGGGACTTCTGGGGACTTCCGATGGAGAGCGTATGAACCGATTGATTACAAACGTGGGCCTGCCCGAGAAGATCGTCGCCGTCCGTTTATCTAGAATCCTTGATTTAATGCAACACGATAAAAAATTCACCGCAGGCCATAACCGCTTTGTCCTGGCCCAAAAGATCGGCCAGGTCAAGGTCGTCCGCGACATCCCCACCGCAATCATCACCCAAGCCATTAAAGCATACCTGAAGTATTAGGAGGCAGGTCAAGGCAAGCGCACCTACATCCTTTCGTTACAGAAATTAGGGCACTCTTCGAACTCAATCGGGCTTTGAATCGCAAAGTCAAACTGCTGACTAGGCAGAGGATTTTTTGTTTAATCGCGCTGGGATAAATATCTGGGACCTGGCACGGCTTATATATATATGCTACATTTATATGTGGTTTCAAATTTTAAAAAAATGCTATACCTTGGGCTAATCGTCACATTTATGGCCAATCTTTTTGGGCCAGTACCTTCAGCTCTTGCTCAAGATTTTTATCTGCCGACACCTGGGATCATGGTTCATTTAAGCCCACCGCTAGATCCCCCCATATTGAAGGGAATTAAGGTTCATCCGGATAATCCATTGCGTTTTGATTTTATCTTAGATTTAGGTGACAGTACATTAAGCCATGATCGGCTTAAAGATGAAACTACCAAGTTGATTAAATATTTTTTGGCCTCTTTGACCATCCCGGAAGGAGATTTGTGGGTAAATCTGTCTCCGTACGAAAAAGACCGGATTATTCCAAGTAGTTTTGGTTTGACCGAAATGGGTCGGGACTTCCCCTCTTTAGTGGACAGTTTGTTAAGACATAGTACGTACTTTTTTATATTGTTATTGACTCAGATAACCGAACGTTGAATGAGTCCTCTCATAATTGTAATAGTTTCACCATACTCACAATTTCTTATAAAAATAATACTGTGCAAATTTTCCTATAAAAATTAGTCAAACGCTGTTCATCAAACTATTCAAATTCTGGAAATTCCCATACTTTTGATTTTCTTCAAGGTGTACTCCTCCTCCAGAGAAAGCATCACTCGTAATCAATAACCCACCTGAACGCACCAAACTGGCCAATCGCATTACAAATTTCTGAAGGTCTTTAAGGTGCTCAAAACAATCAAAACTAATTACTGCATCAAAGCTCTGATCTTCTAAAACATCCAAACTCTTAGCCATATAAACCTTTAATTTCCTACGTTCAAAACGCCAGCGAGCAAAATTAAAAACATGTTCACCAATATCACAGTAAGTGACATCAAGATCTCTTTGGGCCAATTCCAAACATAAATCACCTGTGCCTCCTCCAAAATCTAAAACTTTATGACATCCATATTTCTTCAAATAAGATTTAATTATGAGATACAAATATGCAGGACGATTAGTTTCAGCATTCCATAATGGAAGTTCGTAAAGATAATACTTACATTGCTTGTAGAATTGTTCGACATTTTCTTTTGACAACTGTGACTGTTGATTAAATATTTCTATGCCCGGCTCGCCATTTGATGCTAATTGATGTTTGTGCCGAATTTTATCACTACTTTCTTTTGTATAAGTTTCAAGCTCTGCTACAGCCTTATCATATAATTTATTCTTTTTGGCCTCCAGTCGAGTAATATGCTTCAAATACTTGTTTCGCCAAGACAGAAATGGTTTAATTAAATAATATCTAATCAAATAAATATTCATGGATTCAAAATTCAATTTAATTATAAAACGTAAAGTGTATACTCCCAAAAATAATGAGATGAATAAAATAGGAACGAGTTGAAAAATAGAATTAAAATTAAATTTATCTAAAATAAACAATAAACACATAAAGCTTATGCAAGAGACAATTGCTCCTATCAATACACCCAAAAACCATTTAAAACCATTATTAACTTGTTCCATTTTCTTCATTATTTTTCCTATTTCAGACCTCCATGATTTTCATATTCAAAAGGACTCAGATACCCCAGTGTTGAATGAGCCCGTTTGCGATTATAATACATTTCAATATATTCAAAGATTTTAATTTTTGCTTCATCCCGAGTCTTGAACTTCGTGCGATGAATCAGTTCTACTTTGAGCGTGTGGAAAAAACTCTCCGCCACGGCATTATCCCAACAATTACCCTTCCTGCTCATACTACCAATAAACTCATTTTGAGACAATACTGCTTTAAAATCATTTCCCGCATACTGACTACCGCGATCCGAATGGAGGATAAGTCCTTTCTTCGGATTACGTCTTAGAATTGCCTGTCTCATAGCCTGAAGCACAAGCGTATCAGCGATGGTCTTATCCATCGCCAAACCAACAATCATTCGTGAAAACAGATCAAGTATTGCCGCCAAATATAACCATCCCTCTAAGGTCCAGATATACGTTATATCTGAAACCCATATGGCGTTGGGCCTATCAATCACAAAATTACGGTTAAGAATATTCGGCCACACCGGATAATCGTGCTTTGAGTTCGTAGTGACAAGGAATTTGTGCTTGCGAAGGGCTACAATGCTGTTCTCCCGCATGAGCCGTGCCACACGATTCTCTGAACAAAGGATCTGTTCTTTATTACGCAGATGATCCCATATCCTCGGACTGCCGTAATCTTTCCGAAATTCTAAATACACCCGTTTTATCTCAATGATCAACTTCTCATTATCAATTCTATGCTGACTTTTACGCCGCTTCTTATATGCATAATACCCGCTCCGTGATACTTCTAATACTCGGCACATCTTTTGGAGCATAAAGACCAAACGGTTATCATCTATGAATCTAAACCGTTGTCGGTCGTTTTTGAAAATATGCCGACTGCTTTTTTTAGTATGTCACGCTCCATCTCGACTTCCCGCAATTTCCTGCGAAGTGAGATAATTTCTGTTAAATTGCCTTTTCCAGGAAAAGCCTTCTCACCGTTATCGCTAAATTTCTTTTTCCAGTTGTAGATCTGATTCTGATGGAGTCCTAAACTCCTGGCTACTTCCGCTGCCTTATGGCCGCCTTCTGTAACCATCTTTACTGCAGAAATTTTGAAATCCCTGTTAAAATGCTTCTTTTTAGCGTTTTCCCCTTGCATTGGACACCTCCGGTTTTGAGTTGGCTTTATGCTAAAACCAACTCTTCGTTATGTCCACTTTTTCGGGGGAAGATCATTATTGGCTGAAGACTATATGCTTAAACAGATAACAGCCAGTTTGATTTACCCCAATGATGAAGTCGGTAAGAAGTTCTGGAATCGTATTTATGCAGTATCGGCCCAAAGATTTGGGACAACGAATATACCGGTTAATACTTTTAACAAAGTTTGGATTGTACCCCAAAAGGCAGTTGTTTATGAGAATTCAAAAGCAGGGACTGCCTATGTGGTAGAGAGCAAATTAAAAGTAATGCTTGAGCAAGATTATTTATCCATGCTGAAACATTCATTAAGGTCCGCGGATTCGAAGCAAATGGGTATTTTAGGGGCTGATATTATTCGTGAGGTGGTCATCCCTGAATTGACTAAAGAAGTCAATGAAGGCAAGAATTTTACTCAACTGCGCCAGGTGTATAATTCGCTAATATTGGCGACATGGTACAAGAAAAAAATCAAGGACAGTATTTTGGCCCAGGTGTATGAAAACAGAAACAAGATAACAGGTGTGAATATTAATGACCCTCAGGAGAAAGAAAAGATTTACCGTCAATATCTGAAGGCATTTAAAAAAGGCGTTTATAATTTCATAAAAGAGGAATATAACCCGATAACTCAACAACGTATACCAAGAAAATATTTTTCTGGGGGAATGGATTTGGCCATGATGGGTTCCCGTCTAGACCTCCATTCAGTTTTTCAAACAATCCAAAATTCGGGACAGATCTTACCACGCAGAGGGATTTTGTTAGTCGAAGCAAATGTTTTGCCTGAAAGTATTGCTGATGCTGCATCAACGTCAAACCCCGTTCAAGGTGTTGCCCAAATCAAGCCAAGATGGAATAAGGATATAGATTTATCAGTGGCAGACGGTTTTTCTGAACACCCTGCTACGCCCTATACGGAGAAACTCCATCTACGCCACCAGGAATTCCTAAAGACATACCATACCGAACACCACCTTATTGATGGCTCTGACCCGGAATTTCACGATGCTTATGAAGCGGTACAGGCAATTTTTCACACCCTGCTAAGGACAGCAGGCCTTGCTCCTTCCAATTACCGTCTGCTTTTATCAGATGAGGAGAGTCCTAACGCTTTTTATCTTAGAGGCTCCAATGTTTTTGTTCTCAATCTGGGGCTGCTCAAATTGGGTTCTCATGATAATGGTATTGCCCTGAGCAAGGACGCGGTGGCATTTATCCTGGCCCATGAAATGCAACATTTAAGGCAATATCGTGATGATGTCTTAAATGGGAAGGTCAATCCTGATATTGAACTCAAACCTGATTGGGACCGGATAGCCAAGGAACAACAACAAATATACCTTGATGAATACGATGCAGACTGGCATGCCGTTGACCTGATGAGCCGTGCTGGCTTTAATGTCCGGGAAGCCCCCAGCGTGTTTGATTTATTACTTAAAAGTTCTGTGAATAATTTTTATGTGCCTTTTGGGAGCCATCCCAATTTAGAGCCCAGGACTTTTGAATTAAGAAATCTGGTATTAAAAAGGTATTGGCCTAACGCCTCTAAACCGGTTTCTTTTTTTTCGAATACCATTGAGATCAATACGTCCCGATTCCGGGATTATCAAAACAGGGTTTACGTGATGCGTTCAGACCAGGAATTTGCCGACCGTATCAATGAAGCTGAAGACATCCGGGAGCTTGTCGTGGCCGTGAGCGTGGGGAAGAAATTATGGAATGAATTAGGGTATATTGCCAAACGCAGCGGGTTTAGCCTTCTATATCAGGGTAATTGGGAAAAAATGAAGTCGAGATTAAGGGGGGTCTTGAGTGCAATTAACCAATTGCGATGGCGCTTGATTCCCTCGCTGCGCCTGCCCGTACAGGCCATCAGCGATCGTATCAGCCGGATGGTCGAAAATAATCCGCAAAAGCGTTTACAATTAAGGTTTTTCGAAGAAATGTTAAAAAAATATTTAGACCGTTCCGATCAATTCTCACCTCGAAAAATAAAAACAGAGGTTATAAAACTTTCTGATGGAAGTAAGCATGTCAGAAAGACTGCTGTCGCTGATCCGGTTGAATTTGATAATTTAGTCAAAGATGCGAGCACCGGGGAATTGATAGCCGCGTTGGAAGATTTAGCGCCCAGTTGGATTTCTTTGGAGGGGCTAGGTAGAGGTTCAACAAGACAATTTAGTAAAACACTTGAAGGAGGATTTTACAACAGTATTTTTGAAAGCGATGACCAAATTAAATATGAAAGGGGAGATTATATCGAATTTATCGATGCGATTGTAAGGGCTCTGGAAAAACGCGCTCAAGAAGGGACTCTTGACAGGGAGGCCATCCCCAAAGCAATTGCTGCTTTAAAAAAAAATCATTTTGAAGAGGGAGATTCTCAATTACAACAAATCAGGGGACGTTTATTTATGCTGCTTTTCAGGCCAGTGGCCTCGCACAAAGTCTTATTAAATCAAGATATCGCCAGAGAGTTGGTGGATCTCATCGATGATTTAAATTTTCTCGATTTAGCGGGCTTATTTTTTGATCACCATGAGACGGAGGATGGAGTAGCCAAGGTGCTCTATGATCTGTATAAAGACTCCCAGACCAAGCCATTGATTGTTGGTTTATTTCGAAAACATGTGAAAAACTTAAGTGATATTAAATTAGGGTTTTATTCATTGCTGAAAAAAGATCCAGATCTTAATTTGGAAGAGAAATTATCCGTGATTGATGAATTAGGGCGTGATAAGCGGGCGTTTTCTTCTTTGAAAGAAATCATTTGGCAAAGTCCCTATGTTGAAAGCAGCGCATATACCAACGCCATCATTTCTGAAATCATTGATAAGCAACCGGCATTATCGGCATTGAGAGATGGATCAGATTATCTAAAACGGCTGGTTGTTTATATATATCTTCAAGCAATTCCTGTTGACATCCCTCTTTTGAGTCAATTATATGATGCGAAAAACAGGAGGTCACTGTTGAGTGCAGATGAGCTCCATTTATTCCGTAATTTTATCAGTGCTGATTTTGGTTTTGACCTACCCGCTGGGAAAATTGCAATGGGAGATGTAGATAGCAAAAAACAGTTGATATTATTGCTTGATCTATTGGAATTCTTAAAACGAAAGAACCTGGATGCTGAAGGTTTTCGGCTCCTTTCAGACGTATATACTAACCATAATCAAGGGCATTTTGTTCAAGTTGATCAGGATTTTATTGATACTTCAGGACAGTTAAAAGATGCGAGGACTTTCTCTTTGTTTTTTGGGGAACTGATGACCAGGGGGGCGGATTACTTACAGGAAATTATAGATTTTCCAACGCCACTGTCGCCGACTCCACCAAAGCCGGAGGAAGGATATTCTGTAAAACAAATGACCCAAAGGCTTGCCCATATTAGGCCCCAGCGTTTTGCCCGTTGGGATTTAATGCAAGAAGGGGACAAAGATCCTGTCGATTATTTTTCATTTCTCGATAGCATCTACCATGGAATAGGTTTTCAGGAAGCTGTTGCTGATCTTGCCCACTATTTCCCGGAGAGCAGGCTCAGGGACATCATGATCCATGTCCTTTTTATCCAAAAAATTTTAGGGGACAAGCTGGGGATCAAGGTCACTAGTGACAGGCTTTTTGATTTTGAATGGCTAAGGGCCCAGGTGCAGGCCAAGGGTGCTCCCATCCATGAAGACATCCAGGCTGCTGTTGCTTTCCTTGGTTGGGACAGGGACATCCAGAAAATGAATGGTCTTTTTTTGGGACGGGTCCAGAAGGAGCCCTTTTTAGTGGATTTGCCGGCCTATCAAAGAGAGAGTCCTTCTTACACCGATGTCCGTTTTTATGATATCGCCGGGGTAGACTCCCAATTGCCTTTGGGGATTGCAAGTTTGGATGAAAATTACTTGAGGGATTTTCTTGACGCAAACAATCCCTTAGGGAAGAAACTTGAGATGCTGTTTGGGTATTATCCTCAGATGTCCGCGCACCGGGACGAATATTTAGAACATTTATTAGAACATACCTTGCAATCATTGGGTAATGGTACCCTTAATTTGACTTCAGACCTTGAATTACAGATCGTCAAATCTCTTCAGGCATTGCAAAACATTTCCATCCGGGAGCGTTTGGGGGTCCGTTTTATAGAGGCAAAATTAGAGTTCATCCAAGAAACAAAAGGCCGGTTGAGTTTAGAGGATGAGCAGAAGGCCATCCTTACGTATTTTCCTGATCATAGCTACACACGCGATGAAGTGCTTAACCAATTTGTCGACCGTCAGGTAAAGACTTTTCAGCAATACCAAAAAGTGGCCCATTTATTTGTCCAGAACCCGGAAAATATCCGGAAAGCCCAGAATGCCGGTCATATGTTTTGGAAAGACCAGATGCGGGACATTGTGATGAATCTTGGTGCTTCAAGTAAAACAGAATTGTTATTATGGCTGATGGGTATCGGAGAAAAACCCAAGGACATCATAAGAGAAGAATACCGCCTGCAGGTCTCTTTCGACAGTTTGAAAAAATCTTTGGGGCTTTATCAGGGGAGTTATTATTCAGGAATAGGTAAACGGGACCAGCAAGAATTTTTCAACTCCCTTTTTATGGGATCCAATGGGATATTTCGCAATGAAGAAGGCTATGATTTATTTTTAGACCAGATCATAGAAGGCCTCATCCCTGTGCAAAGAAAAAGCGTACGTCATATTTTTAAGACGGTCTTGACAACAAGGGACCTTTACCGCCGCCGGAATGTCCTGTTGGAGCTTCTACAACATTATGGCCAATTACAGGGCATCAGCAACCCTGAAGAAAAGGAAGCCAGGGCCATCCGTATCTTTTTGCAAGCCAACGACCTGATTGGGATCAAATTGGGCCAATTTTTGGCGCATTCCGTATTGGTCATACCAGGCAGCTATCTTCAAAGAGAATTAGAAGAGCTCAAAGAAGATGCAGAGTCCATGAATAAGGGTATTTTGTTTGACATGATGGAGAAGGTCTATCATGGAAGGGCATTCGAGGACCATTTTGAATCTTTGGATGAAGAAATAGGCAATGCTTCCATTAAGGTTGTTTATAGAGCAACACGAAAGGATGGTTCCAAAAGAGCGGTCAAGTTCAAACGCCCCGAAGTCGACAAGCTGATAGAACAAGACATGTTATTCCTGGAAGATACACTCAACCGTTGCGCCGGTGTCTTGCAGGAAGAAGGGGTCCCGGTCCCCGTGGGCCTGGTGAACAGGCTTAAAGAACTTTTTGAGGAAGAATTAAATTTCGGGGACATGTTAGTCGGGGGGACAGGAGAAGCTAACAATCAAAGGCGTTTAAAACAGAATATGGAACATAGGAAATCCCACATCAGAGACGGTGTTACCTATGAGTTTAACGTTCCGGTCAGTGATGAAGTCCACGAAAACTCCTTGATGGTGGAAGAATTTGTGGAAGATGCTATTTCCTTAAAACAGGAAGACAGGTTAAGGGCGCAGGGGATAGATGTCGATGTGATCAAGGAGCTTTTAATGGAAGAACTCGTCCAGGAATTCTTTATCGATGGCTTTTACCACGCCGATTTGCATGGCGGCAATGTCCTGATCAAAAAGGTCGGGGACATTGTCCAGATCAATATAATTGATGTAGGGGC
>CAZKUL010000033.1:0-22566 GCA_964555945.1 uncultured Planctomycetales bacterium | reverse complement strand
ACCACCGACCTGTCGGGTATGAACCGAATGCTCTATCAACTGAGCTACCCCGCCAGAATTTCTAAGAAATCTTGGCTAAGCCGCCTCGTTTCGAAGAAATTAAGAAAAATGATTTTAGTCGAGAAAAAACAGATTAGCAAGCATTTTCTGTGTACAAAGTTATAAAAAATAGTGTAACATATCTCCTTAAGATGACAATATCCTTAAATACACAAATTCTCTCGGGCGCCCTGCTAGGTATTGGTTTTGGGATTATTTTAGGCCACACCGGGTTGACTCCCTCTATCAGCTCACCCTGTCTTTCTGCTTTAGGTTTTTTGGGCACCATCTTTATCGACTTGCTTAAAATGATCCTCATGCCCCTGGTTTTTACCTCAATTACAGCAGGTATTGCCAACCTTAAAAAATCTCCTCAAGCCAATCGCATCTGGCCCACTCTCCTGCTCTACTCAATGAGCACCACCGCTTTGGCGGCTATTACTGGTTTGACCGCCATGAACGTTATCAAGCCCGGAATCGGGCTGGATCTTCGCCTATTCCAGGCAAACATAGGGTCCTTCCAAGTCCACACGGTCTCGCTCAGGGACCTGGCGCACCGCTTTGTGGAGGGCCTCTTCATGAATCCCCTGGCCGCCATGACCCAAAACAACATTCTTGGCGTCGTCATTTTTTCCATATTGCTAGGCATCACGCTTGTCGTCTTAGGAGACAAAGGTCAAACTGTTTTAAAAATCATCAATGAGGCCTTTACCATCACCATGACCATGGTGCGGTGGATCATGCGCGTGGCCCCTGTTGGCATCATGGGACTTTTAGGCACCCTTATCGCCCACGCCAACGCCCCCTTGCTTCATGGACTTATTAAATATATCCTCGTTGTAGTCGTCACGACCCTGTTTCATGGTCTTATCACCCTCCCGGTCATTTTATGGCTGGTAACCAGGATTTCCCCATGGAAATTCTTCCTCAGCATGAGAGAAGCCTTCCTAACGGCATTTTCCACCAGTTCATCCTCCGCCACCTTGCCCGTTAGCCTGCGGTGCATCACCGAAAATCTTAAGGTAGACGAATCCATCGCCCGCTTTGTACTGCCGGTGGGGGCAACGCTCAATATGGATGGGACCGCCATGTATGAAGCCATGGCAGCCTTATTTGTGGCCAATTTATGCGGGATACATCTGTCCCTATTCTCCCAAATGACGGTAGTCCTGACAGCGATGCTGGCCTCTATAGGGGCGCCCGGGATACCAAGCGCGGGCATGGTGACCATGATCATGGTCCTACAGTCGGTGGGACTGCCGCTTCAAGCCGTGGGCATCCTTATCGCCATTGACCGGCCATTGGATACCATTCGCACGGTGGTCAACGTAGAGGGAGATTGTGTGGGTGCTTGCGTGGTACAAAAATTAGCAAACGCTTAAAATCCTTTATTCAGCATCCTTACTGCTACTGGTTGCCTTTACATTAATCTCACCCTGCCCGCTTTGAGCCCATAAGTGCTTGAACTCCTTGGCAAACTTTTGGGCAAGCCCTTTATCCGTAATAATCAGTAAATTTTCCATGTTCTTCTTGTCCGCAGCAGCCGTCCAATTAAATGAACCTGTGATGACCACGTGCCCATCCAAGACGGCAAATTTATCATGCATCAGCCCCGGCCCTAAATGAAATTTAACATCGACACCTTTAGCGATAAGGTACCGGCTCTTTGAATAGCGCTCTGTAATTTGTGATTTATCCAGGTCTACCTTGACCTTAAGACCTCGCGCCTTGGCTTTCAGTAATGCTTGGGCTATTTCTCTTGATGTAATGGCATACATCGCCACATCAATGGATTTCTCGGCTTTATTGATTTCTTTGACCACGGCTTCCTGGGAACCGGCGTTGGGAGAAAAATAAACTTGTGTCTCAGCAAGGGCTAACGGCGACAAGGTCAAAAAAAGAATGGAACTCAACAAACCGAAAGAATATTTCATCATTTTAACTCCTGATGGTGCTGTGTTAGAAAAAGAAAACATTTTATATCAGACATTTGAACGGCTGTAAAGAAGCTTTTTTTACCGCTCGTAAAGAACAATACTGCCATCGTGCTTGATTACCTTCCATCCCCCCCTGTGTAAAAAATGCCGTAACCTTATAACGGTTTGTTGGGGATAAACCTTTAAGGACTGCTTCAACCAAGGGTCATTATAATCGATCAATACGTAGCGGACTTCGTCTGGTAAAACAAAGGAATTTCCCGTATTTAATTCATTAGATTTCATGGCCTGCACGTTTTGATAAGCTTCACTATAAACTTTATGAAACGCGTAAAGATTATCCCGCAAAGATAGAGGCGCTAAAAAATCAAAAGTAGCTATGACTCCTGCCTGATCTGGGACGGCATGGATGAAATCCCACCGCACCCCATTCAGATGGTCCCGGTGGTAGTCAATCTTGTGAACAATGGCGCCCCCAAAACTATATAAGAAAATGATCAATAAAAAGACCGATAAAAATACTGCCAGCCTAAAGACCATATCCTCGAATTTGTCCCTGCAAAGTTTTAATGTGTGCATCAATGCCAAAAAAATAAAAGGGGCCAGGGTTGAACCATAATGATAAAAGATTGTATGTTCTGAAGGATTATCCGAGAGCATATGCTGCAATAAAATAGGGGACGCTAAAAACAAGAATCTCCAGTTGATGAGAACAAGTAGCAATAACGGGCCAAACAAGGACAGCAAATACCTGAAATTCTTCACCGTACCAAGGGCCTCTAAGACCTTCATAGGGTGTGCACAGAGATTAAACGCGATGGCTCCGATACTATGTCCAAAAGATCCATACCGGACGACAAAAGGATGGTAGGAAAGGTGACGAAAATGAGGGACTGCTTCCATCACCAGAATATAAAATGAAGTGGTCCCCACAAACAAACAAAACCAGGCTACCTTTGAAGGGCAATTTTTACTTAAGAGTCCGTAGAGACCATAAGCACAGACAATCAAGGCCATATTTTCCTTGATTAGCATCAGCAGAAGAGAGGCTATAAAAAAATACTTCCATTGTTTCTTTTGATAGGCCATGAACATCCAAAATAAAAGCGGTGGCGCTAAACTCTCAGGATTAAACTCGTAGAGCAGAGAAAAAATATTTGCCGGGAATATCAGATATAAAACCATCAATACCACGGCCACGGGTTGCCCAAGCTCTTCCTTCGCAATCTTAAAAAACAGATACGCGGCAATAACAAAAGCGGCCGCCTTCATGAACACCAATGTCAAGGGATGGGAGACTAAAGCGAATAAAGGCAAATATAACAGCGTAATAAAATAGGAATGGTCCCCGAAATAGTTAATCCCCGTTACAGAGGTAAATTGAGAGCCGTGCAGTAACTGCCAGCAAGCCTGGGTAAAAAAAGACAAGTCCCAGTCATTGTATCCCAAATGCACATATTTATAATGGAGCAAGAAGCACCACGCCAGAAAAGTAATGCCACAGAGAGCTAGGGGCAGGTTACGGTTATTCATAGTTTCAATTTTTGTCCCTAATTTCTGATGCCAGGCGCTTCAAATAGGAAGCACTAACAATCCCTCCCAACCTACTCGCTTCAAGCGCATCCCGAAGGGCCCGGGGGTATTGTTTCTGGTTATCCTCGAGCACTGAACGGTTCAAGTAAGGCAAAGGAGCGAGTGGATCCAAGGATATGGCTTTGGTCAGATCGTCAATCGCGCGGTCTTCCTGCTTGTAGAGATCGAATATCACGGCCCTGTTATTATAGGCTTTCGGCGCGTCCGGTTTTAATGCAATCGCTTTATTATAATCTAAAAGGGCCAACTCCACTTGATTCTGCTGATAATAAGCCGCACCCCGATCCACGTAAGCCCTGTAGAAATCAGGGTTCTGCCGGATGACTTCATTCCAGAAACTTACTGAATCGTGCCAAACACGGCACTGTAAATGGGCCCTTACGCCCAGAAGGGCCACAAAAATAAGAAAAATGATCTTCCCCCATCGACTTTTAATCCGCCCATCGAACCATGAGCCTAACCATAGACATATCCCTAAGCCAGGCAAAAACATAAAACGGTCTGAAACTACCCCAAAACCATTCTTATCAAAATGTAACAGAAAGAAAATGGAACAGATAAAATAAAACACCGCAAAAACAAATAACTTGTTTTTATAAAAACGGACCAATAAAAGAATCAAGCCAAGCACAGTTAACAACGATGAGGCATAAGGCCAGTGAGTAATGATGATCGGATGAGGCAATCCATAATAGGGGCAAACAAAAAAAGGAAATAAAAAATGCCAAACATAAAAACTCAAGGACCAAATCCAAATTAAAATCCCCTGGTCCATTTGAGTCCTAGGATTATGCATATTTAAAGCGTAGGTAATCCAAGCGATACCGATGATGTAGATGAAAATAGGGATTTTTTCAAGAAAAACCTGTTTACCAAACCGGCGTCCCTCATACCAATCAAGGAGGAATAAAATCAACGGCAGGCTGACAGCCATAGGTTTAGCCAGAATACTGAAGAAACCACAAAGGAAGACCGCAACATAAGACTTTAGGGAACGTGTTTTAAGATAAGACCAGTACTGATGCAACGCGAGAAGATAAAATAACGCATACAAAACATCCTTACGCTCCGTGACCCAGGCAACGGACTCGACCTTCATCGGATGGACAGCAAATAAAAGTGCTGCCAGAAAACTAGCCTCCTGACTTAACCCCAAACGATTTGCCAATAACATCACCAATACCACCACAAGGACATAAATCAAAAGATTGTCTAAATGAAAGACAATGGGGTTAAAACCGAAAAAATGTTTCTCAAGGGCAAAAGATAAGCTGGTTAAAGGGATATAGGTATTATTGGGAGTTTGCATCAATACCTGTTTTATAGAACCAAGGGTAAGGTCTTGCAGGGCGGGATTATTTAAAATATGGCCATCGTCATCCAAATTGATAAATTGCGCGTGCAGGCAGGGATAAAAAACGGCAAAAACGACCACTACCAGGATTAGGATGTTTTTTAACATACGCTCATTGTCCCCATCCTAGCAATCGAAACAACTCCGGCGATGCTTTTAGGTATCTGTCCTGTTCAATCTCATCCAACCATAATTTCTTGATTTCCCCATTTTCCTCAACACGCGCGTCGCCAATTTTCGCACGGACATACATAGGCAGCTTATCCCAATCTGAATCGATATAACAGAAGGCGCCTATCTTCTGGCCGTCAATAAATCGAAATAGATGATTAAACCAATCCATTTTGGCACGGAGAGTATACAGGCCCCAGGTGCTTGACTCACAGATCATCAAAGGCTTACCATGCTTACGGGCTATTCTGAGGAAATGTGAAGCTGTCGGGATCTGTTGGGAAGAATAAATGGAAACACCAAACCAGTCCACATAATCATTCCCTGGATACCAATCCATCCACTGCGTCCCTTCATTGCACTGGGTATGCCAGACATACGCCGCATTGGTCACTCCCTCTTTGCGTAAGAAATCCACCACATAACGATAGGCGTGCTGGTATAGAGCAGGGTCATAGTCATTGGCCGGATTATCAAATTCATAACCTATGCGCAAATAAACAGGACGGTTGGCGTCCTTGATCCACTGGGCCAATTTTCTTAGATTGTCATCATAGGTACCATCAAGCGTCTGATCAAGACCGCCAACCATATACAGGCCAATCTGGAGGACTGAGTTGGGATAAGTATTTAAAAGAGCTGTCCCATCCATCGGGCCGCTGCCATAATCTTTGACGCTGTCTAATCCGTCAATCTTTTGAATGGAGGTATACAACATGTTGCCGCCAGGAACATGGCCCATGCCTGCCACGTAGTGCGCAATGGTGTCACGGTCCTGGCCAATGAAAAGAAGGGTCTTACCGGGCGGCGGGAGAAACGCATGCGAAGCAGCGAAAACGGGCAAGGAAACCATGACCATCAGCCATAGGCAAAGTACTTTCATTGAACCACTCCTCTACCCTTCAAAGACGCGTTCGATGATGCCGGCATCCCAGCCATGGCGCTGAAGCTCCTTTTTGAAGGCAATCAACTCTTCAGGACTCTTGGAAGAGCATATGTCCTTCAATAATTTGTAATTAAATTCCTGTTGGGCATTGAAACGTAACCTAAGAGGCTTCTCCTGAGTATTTTTATTAAAAATTAAAGCAATGATCGCCAACATCAGGGGCAAGCTAATAACAAGGAGTGAAGAATAAAAATCAAAAGCGGCACGCGGGTTAAGCAAATAAGGCAGGCTCGATAAAAATGAATCAATCAGGAAATGGGCCGCGATCACGCACACCAGTCCAAAACGCAAATAAAAAGCACCCATGATAATCCCGATACAGGTGACCTCAAGGCCTCTAAACCACATGGGAAAAATTTCATATCCCGTATGCCCAAAACCCCACATCGCCGCACTCAAAAATACCGCCAACACCATGGGGACGCCGTATTTCTTAAGCAAATTGATGGTAAACAAGCGAAACATGGCTTCCTCTGAAAAAGAGGCCTGAAAACCAATCATCAGCCCGGTAAATGCCGGCACCAGTGTTGTGGACGCCTGGGTCAGCCACGATAACTCGTCCCAAACGCCGCAATATTTAAAGCCGAGATGATAAATGCACGACTGTGCGCCCAAGATGATCGCCGCCGCCATATAACCGACAAAAATTTGATAAGATATGCTCGTCGAGCAAAAAGAGGATAAAAGCGTGCTTAACATGCCCCTGCTCTTCTTTTGGGGAACAACTTCAAAACGCAGTGATTCCCCTGCCAGGGCAGGTAAAACAAAACCCACAGCGATGAAAAATGGCCCAATAACACTCTCGATGAATTGCCGGACGATATAATTTCCCAACGATTGGGTGGTTGGATAATCAAACAAGAGGTCTTGATAACTGTTTAAGACATCCAGCATCATCAGGGCAAACATCGTGATCCCGATCCCGATATAAAACGGTTTAACGCTGCGGCTGACCACCTGGTGCTTGCGGTTGACGACCACCACAATCGCAAATGTCATGAGCGCCAGGTACACCAGGCGAAACACCAGGCTCAAACTCTGGCCCGTCTGTTTGAGATTATCCACATAACGATTAAAACCGTCGGGGATTTCAAATTGGTATTTGTTAAAACTAAGGATTTCATTGCCGGAAACAACAATTGTCGTCAGCAGTTTGGCATGGCCTTTTTCCAGGCTTTTGGTCCAAGGGATATCAAGCTCTTTGTCCTGCCAGCTAAATGCATAGTCCAGGCGGTTATCATATTTTTTGACGTCTTCGCTATGGAAATTAAATCGGGAAGGATTGAAAGCAAAAGTTGTCTTTAGGAAATTAAAGGCAAATGTACGAGCCTTCTCCTTATCCACCCAAGGCCGTGACGCCGTATCCTCGATGGCATGGCTAAAGCCTATCACCTGTCCTGTCGCCGAACTGACAGCGACCTTGTATTCTTCCTTTTGCTTTTCCTTAAAAAACCGCACCACCCAGCAAAACAGATCAAAATGGTAGTGCCGGATAAACTCCTGCTCAGCGCTGTTGCCAACTGTCTTTTGCAGGTAACGGTCCGTGCCTTCATCCACATTAAACATGACCGCCGCTTGATACCCTTTAAGATCAACACCTCTCTGTGTCGCCAAAAATTTCCTGGAGATATCAACAGCGTTGGTTTGACTGACGGATAAATCAATGGATTGATAGCGTGGCAGGGCGAGCTTGCCCCATAAGACAGCACCGCCAAAGGCCAAGACAATTAACAAAAACCATTCTGCAAATTTGTTCATGGGCATCCTGAAGAATCTCTAGTACGCTGTAAATTTAATTATCAATAGTTGTCATTCCGGCGAAAGCCGGAATCTTTAAAAGATCCCGACTTTCGTCGGGATGACAAGATACTAAAAACTAAATTCACAATGTACTAAGTATTTTTACAAACGCATGTGCTTCGTAACCAATTCTTCCTTTTTTTTACGCGTAAGGCCTTTTAACAATCTCTCTTGGGCTTGGGCCTTTAGCGCTGTTGCGTATTTCTTCTTATAAACTAATGTTACCGGCCCCTTCCCTCGTAAATATTTAGCCCCTTTCCCCTCATTGTGGGCGGTGATCCGCTTTTTTAAATCGGTAGTCCAGCCGGCGTAATAGGTACCATATTTACACTCTACCATATATGCCCAAAAGGCGCTACGGGGCCGGCCTTTAATCATTTTCCAAATCCAATTGCTTCGCGGCCTCAATAAGCATGGTCTGGGGATTCTGAAGAAAGGCGATCACGGAGGCTTGGGTTGCATCAGAAACCTTGCTTAATGGTATGGTGATTTGGCCCGGAGCCTCGGTAATGATACCGGACACGAATTCTCTGACCACATTATCATGATGAAGCATGCGGCCTGCATTTTCTCCGGCCGTCACATCCGTGCTTAATCCACGTTCGACTAAGGCAATATTGATCACATCCCCGTCTGTAAATCCTTGGGAATCGTATTTGACCGTGATTTCTCCATTTTGCTTTTTAAGACTCAGATGCAAGACGACATTGGACGACAGGGATAATTCACGGTTGAGGTCCCTTTGTAATTTTTGCTGATTCGAACCGACAAAGGCATCAGAACCGTTAATGACCATCTGCGGTGTATAGACTCCCTGGTCCTTAAAAATAAGAGAATATCTCTTTTGCCGTTGGGTAAATGCCTGATTGCTAAACACATCCCTCCAGCCCAAATTATTCCAATAATCCACATGAAAAATCATAGGATAAACCGGCTCGTTATTTTGCCTGGCCCAAGCTGTTAATTTACTAACGAGAAGTTCTGCGGACGGGCAACTGGAGCAGCCCTCCGAGCTAAAAAGCTCAACAACCACGAAAGGCCCCTCCGGGGATTGGCTGGCTAAAAGATTGGAGGAAAATAGGAACAGCGTTAAGAATATTAATAAAAAAAGAGGCATGTTATTTAAAGTCATTAAATTACCAATTCTCCTACCACCACCTGCCCCTCCACCTTCAATAGGCGCACAGGCAAGAGTTGATTGAATAAATCACGAGGCTCTTTGACTTTTACCCGGACAAAATTATCAGTCAAACCGTTTTGCCAGCCGCTCTCCTTGGGATGTTCAAAGAGGACCATTTGAATACTACCCAGCAATGATTCTTGAAATTGCCGGCGTTTGCGCTGGCTTAAATCACGTAAGATCTGGCTGCGCTTGGCCGTTAGATCGGCAGGCAGGGTTTCCATCAAACGGCTTTTGGCCACATGCCTGGGCGAATAGGTAAATACATGAAAATAAGAAATGGGCAGTTGCCTTAAAACATCAACGGTGCGTGCAAAATGGGCCTCGCTTTCTCCGGAAAAACCTACAATCACATCCGTCCCGATCCCAATATACGGCACTTGGCTATGGGCCTGCCGGACAAAATGGCTGAATTCATCGACAGTATATTTACGTTTCATACCCAAAAGAATCTCATCATCCCCGCTTTGCAAGGGAAGATGCAAATAGCGGCAAAGTTTTGCCCCCTGCCCCATAAGACTAAATATCTCCGTTGATATCGTGGTCGGCTCAATGGATGACATACGCAAACGTTCTAAACCAGCAAGCCCATCCATGCCCTTGATAATATCCATGAGTGTTTTATTGTCATAAGCATAGGTGCCAATATTAATGCCGGTTAAGATGAGTTCACGATGTCCTGCCGCAACAAGAGCCTTGGCCTCCGTAAAAATATTCTGAAACACCCTGCTGCGCGCGCGGCCGCGGGCATAAGGAATTTCACAAAAGGAACAAAAAAAATCACAGCCATCCTGGACCTTGATATTGGCCCTTGTATGGGTGTGGTCAATGGACGCGATCGACGATGTAAATGATTCGCGTTCAATGGGGGGCATAACAAGCTCAAATCCAGCAGGCGCGGGATACTCGTCGAATACCGATACCAGATCCATTTTGCGGGCATTACCCACAATCCAGCGTACATTGGGCAGTTGGCCTAATTGTTCTTTTTGGATCTGGGCCTGACAACCGACCAAAGCGATCCTGGCCCCGGGATTCACGCGATTGACCTTCTGCACCAAATGCCGTGTATCAGCATCACCGCCCTCAGTTACGGTACACGTATTGATGACCACAATATCTGAAGGCTCATCAAAACCCACCACCTGATACCCACCCTGCAGGAAGGAGTTCTCAATAGAGGCTGTCTCGGATTGATTTAAACGGCAGCCAAATGTATAAAAGGATATTCTTTTCATTTCATTAAGCTCTTACAAAAAATAAGCAACCCCATGCCGCTAAAAAACATAGTCCCCCAAGGGGTGTCAGCACACCCAACCACTTGAGGCCAGATATCGATAAGACATACAGTGATCCTGAAAACAGGACAATACCCGCCATCATTAAGAATCCCGCTATATTAATTTTAGGATCTTGGCTGATACTAGAAAGCCATGCGATGACAAATAATCCCAGCGCATGGATAAACTGGTAGAGTACAGCTGTTTTATATACATCTAGAGAGTAGTCGCTGATTTTACCTCGCATGGCATGAGCCCCAAAAGCGCCCAAGCCCACGGCTAACAACATGAATACTGAGGCCATCCTAATCCACATGAAGATCACTCCGACCTGCTTTCTTTTAACCATACCAAGGCCTGGTTCAAACCATTCATGGTCGATTGAACACGCAAATCAAAATGTTTATTGCCCGATGAGCCGGCTTTAAGATAGTCTTCAATGAGCCGGGCATTATCCAATGCCTTGGGATTTGTGATCATTTCTTCTGTTGGCACGGCAGGTGCCTGTTCAAAGGTCATTTCATGCCTTTTAAAAGAACCATCTTTTTGTTTGGCCGACAATAAAATCCTGACACCGCGCAGCAATGGAAAAGCTATTGTACCCTCAATACCGTTACGCACAATCATAATTTCCTTAAACCCGGCGCGTTCAGCAATGGCCAGCATTTTCTCACCATAAGGCGGATGAAACGCGGAAGCAATCAATGTATCCGCTCTCAGCGGATTGATGAATCTTTCAAGGGTGGCTAAAAAAGGGCGTTTGATGATTTGATGCCGCAGATTGACCCAACGGTCCAACGCCGGCGACATCAACGATTGATGAAAAAACCAACCCAAGGACGGTTTATCCAAAGCTAAATCACCGTTACCTGAGGCTGGCTTAAGGCCAAGTGCCTGGGCAATGTCCCACAAATTCATCTCAAATTTAGGCCCGCTGTTACGTCCCACCTGATGCACAACACGAAAATTCTTGGAGCTTAAGGCATGTCCTATTAGAGGCGTGATCATATAGGAGTGGTCAACACCATCAAAAGGTTCCGCAATTTGAATGATAGGTTCACCACCAGGGGCCGGTACCCGAAAGGCAGGCGCAAGAGTCTCATCCATCACCTGAAGGAGCCCCTCATATTCATCGTCAGTTTCATAACGCACGCGCAAAAAGCTGGCTATCCAGCCCCGGGCCGCGTCCCCCGGTTCTTGAGAAAAAAGGAATTTTCCTAAATCATAAGCCGTCCGCCGGTCCAGGGTCTGGCCACGCAATAATCGATCGCAAACCCACAGGACAAATTCCGGGGCATCAGAGGCAATAGTATCGAGACATTGAGAGGGGTCTTTTAAAACGCCTGGGGCAAAAGCCTGTTCTAAAAGCATTTCATGGGGCTCTAGGCCTTTAGCATATAAACCGGCAAAAAAAGCACCTTTAGCTGCCTCGGAAACCTTGCCCCCCTTCAAGTCTTCCACAATTTGCAAGACTAACTCAGGAGTCAGAGGCTTGCTGCCTTTTTTGCCGATACCAACAGTCTTGATGCCGCGATTGATGGCAGGTTCGTTAGGGTCTAAAACAATGGCCATAAGGCTTGATTATAAACTAAAGTTAACCGCATGTCATTCCAGAAAGTGTTAATCCAAACCAAGCCAGAGCCGAATGTTTGTCATAGACTCAATGGAGAAAATAACCGGGACAAAGCCTGGGGCATCTTGCAATGCTCGAAGCATGGCAGGGTCCAGATGGAATTTAATCGCGTGGCCATTGTTTTGAATAAAAAAATTCTTATTGGAACTCAGATCAATACCACCAGTAGGATTGGTACCCATGGCCGGGTCGAACCTATTTTGGATTGTCCAGGTAAATTGAAGACGCATTTTTTCTTTGCGATCTATAGGAACCTCCCGCGGCTTACTGATCTTCAACCCAAAAATTGAAATATGAGGGGCAAGGTTCCAGTAAAACTTAACCGCCGGATTAATATTTGGTTCTTCCCCGAGATCAGTTTCCAGAGACACCTTGTTTATACTTAGAAAATGGGCATACTCAAACACATCTTGCATCAATTGGGTTCCCACATGGGGCCCTGAAATCCTTTGGTTGGCTGGATGTACCGCAAAAAAAGTAACGTTAATGGCCGGGTGCACTCCATCCACTGTTTCAAAAAACACATATCCAATAATTTTTCCTGTATCCTTATCAATCGCCAAACGGTATTGAACCGGTGAGAGATTCGGTTGATTGATGGCCCATGTCATCCAGGTATACGAATCCTCATCAGGATAATAAAAGGGTGACTCCTTTTTTGCTGCCTCGCTATTTGATTCATGACCGCGTTTGTCCCGCCAATGGCCCGTGCGTTGTTGACAATTTGAACGTTCATCGCCTCATCTATAAAACCTCTTCCGTCTCTTTTGTTCATTGTGAAACGTGGGTGTCGATGCTCAACGTTATATTCAAATAATTTTAATAATCCAGGATCCTCATGGATCAAATTTACGACATCTGCCAAGGTGAGTTTTGCAAGAATCGCGATCCTTCCTGGGATTGATACTCCAGTTCTTAAAATCTTTCTGATTAAACCTTTCCTATTTTCTTGCAACAAATCAATCAGATCCAAATCTCTTCCCCCTGATGTATTTATGATATTCCAAACAGTTAATGATGATACTCGGGGCGCGTCCTCTGGCTGCTTTTCATTGATATCCCGTGCCATTATCTCCAAATCAGGCTGCCCTTTCTTTAATAATTTTTCAAGATGGCCTTCCCTACATTCCCTCAATTCCCGTCGATGGTCACTATGTTTATTTTTCTTCAAAATAACGACCCACGGTTCATTATAGCCATCTTCAGGTAGGCCTTTCTCCATTTCCACAGAAAAACCCGACCGGCCAACTTGTGCCCTGATAAAGTCTTCTGAGAAAAATCTGATGATCTGCCCATCTGGAAGTTTATAGAGACCTTGGTCATCCAACGCCTCCCATTTCTCTCTTTCTATTTCATCGGGCCCTGGAATCCGCAGATCAGAAGTTGAAGGCACTTTAAAAATAAAGAGCCCATTTGGTTTTAGCACCCTTTCCACCTGCCGGAAAGTGCTGCGTAATTTTGAAATACTCATGTATTGCATAGAATCTTGCGCATGAACAATATCATAATGCCCTATAGGTAATCTTTTCAAGACTTCCGTCATGTCTCCTACAATAAATCTATTTCTCTCCATCATCTCTGGACTTATTTTGGCCATTTGTAACCGTTGACGAAAGATATTCATTCCAACTTTTGAAAAATCCACATGAGTGATATCGTGGAAATCCATTTCTACCAAACCTATGCTGTCTTCATTGCCTGTTCCAGAACCCAGATTTAAAACTGACATGGCCTTCGGAGACTTTGCCCCAATCTTTTGTCCAATTTCGGGAAGCATCGAATAAGGCCTGCGAGAGTCACTCGCATTTACTACACTATAGAATTGATCAAATCTTTGACGTTGATATTTTGTCAGCATTCTATCATTTAGAGGCTGCATGGCTTTATCAACCATCGCTGCATCAAAATTTAAGAAAATCTTTTGCTGTTGGACTTCACCTCGGGATGTTCTTCTTATTTCAAAGGATTTTATAATGCCGTCACGTTTTTTATCGTACAGGATCTGTTCTATTTCCTGCTGGTCCTCCGCCGTGTGGATAAAGGGTAAATCGCTATAAGCCTCAAGTGTCATTTGAATGGTGAGGGTTCCCCTTTGCTCGTCCTCAACGACTCTCATTCTTCTTGAATACATAAAGTCTCGGTTAAAACTAAGGACATCTTCCCATCCTTGAATAAGGCTCAGATCACGTAATAAAAATAACTTGGCAGGCAATGCCAAAGGAGATGCTCGTTCTATTGATGGCATTACCTGATTCTGCAGCAGAATTTGTTGACCTGATAATGGCCTAATCTTGCCATGGATAAAATCCAAATACGCCTGAACTTCCGCACCATCTGATCTCCAATAAGAGATAAGAATGGCATTATTTTCTGTGCGAACCATGCCTTCCAACCTCAAGGGCATTGTGATTGCAGATTGGCCTGTTCTTTGCCTTTCCATAGTGGTTACGCTGACAAGATTTCCACGGCGGTCTTCCGCATAAATACGGCCACTTACTAAACGTTCTCTCCTTAAAAAGGGTGAAAAAAGCCACAATCTCTTCTTCCATGCATCAGATCTTAAGAGAGCTGTAGCGGCCATTCCAGCTAAAAGTGATCTGCGCGACGCTAACCTGGGAATTTGGGCTACTTCTGCGGAAATAATATCCAAACCTTGCGAGTTGATCGGAGCATCGACCGTTGGTGTGGTTGTCATGGCAGAATTAAAATGCGTGTAATCAAGCCCTCCTGAAAAATATCTCCTGGGAACCATCTCCTTTGTCATTGGATCAATTTCCTCTTTGATGTAATTGTAGGCGCCCTTTTTGAAGGCTTTCAGATATCGTTGATAGATGTGCTCCGGGTCCCCGATTAAATGCTTTTCATAGCCTACCCCTGAAACTTTTCTCTGATCCGCGTAAACTTGTACCAGAATGCTGTCTTTGATTTTCTTCTTGTACCATGTGGCTAAAATAAGGGAATTATAGACCTGGTGTAAAGGGGCGAAATTCTTATCTTCATTGACTTCTTTGGTTAGCTGAGGGATGACGATTTCGCGGACGATTTGAAAGCCCAATTGATTGATATCTGTAGGGGCAGGTTCATAACCTGCCCGTTCTTGGGTGGGTTTGGAACCCACCCCTACATTATTTTTGTATAATGCCAAATAATCTTCTTCCAGCATGACTTTTAATTTACTCTGAACGATATACGCGGTACCTGCTTTAACATTTTCATAGACCACGGCTTTTTCCGGGACGATCCAGACTTTATTAAATGTATTGACTGGTATGTTGGTTGTGCCGAATTTCTTAAAGGCTTCTTGATAAATGCGTTTCCAGAATTTAGATCCGACTTCATCCTCAGGATAAATCAGGCTGGAGGTTATTTGTTTGAGCATATAGTCTTCGCCTAAAAGGTCGCGGCCCATTGCGGTCAGGCCAAAACTCTGAGGGATGATACGGTTCTTTTCATAAGGACTTAAATTGACCCAGAGGTCCTTTTCGGGAATAGTTATTGAGGCAAGAAAGTATTTGATAAGCTTATTAGCTTGAATCATAAGTTGTTCTTTTTGTGGATCCCCGATTAAAACATTCGGGAATGACAAAGATCTAGGAGAGAAGTCACCCTTGTCCAATATAAAATCAAATTTGAATGGATTATCAGGATGGACTTTGAGGCCTTTGAGTACCGGAGGGTTAAATTCAGGGCTTAAATGAACCATGACTCCAGGAGCCGGTAGTCGAAAATCTCCTGACACAGATTGTGCTTGAGATAGAGTGGCCACACCAAAGGTATTTAGAAAAAAAGACAAAAGTACCCCTAAAGAAATGACTCTTCTTATATCTAAATTTTGCCTCATATACAAAGTTTATACTACTACCTTCCTTTCCGCCACTTTTTTACCTCCTTCAATTTCGGGACTTTTTATGCGTCTTGAGGATTAACTTTGCAGCCTGTCCCACGATTGATTCTTAAATTGCATCCTGGCTCAAATCCGGTATAATGGGCGCTTATGAAAATTGGGGCCATTGACATCCATAACCCGCTCTGTTTAGCACCTATGGAAGATGTGACAGAACTTCCCTTCCGTTTGATATGCAAGCGTCTGGGCGCGGACATCGTGTACACAGAATTCACCTCTTCCGAGGGCATTATCCGGGATATCCCGCGGATCATGGAGAAAATCCAAATTGCTGAGGAAGAGAGACCTGTTGCCATCCAAATTTTTGGTGGCCGCCCGGAAGCCATGGCCGGCGCCGCGGAGACCATTGAAAAACTAAAACCTGATTTTATCGATATCAATTGCGGCTGCTGGGTCAAAAACCATGTGGCCCGCAACGAAGGCGCAGGGCTCCTGCGTGATTTACCCCTTTTTGAACAAATAGTCAAAGCTACCGTTAAGGGGACCAAGCTTCCGGTGACGGTGAAAACCCGTTTGGGATGGGATGATCAGAGCATTGTCATCTTAGATGTCGCTAAAATGGTGGAAGCGGCCGGCGCCAAAGCGCTGACTCTCCATTGCCGCACGCGTTCTCAGGGGCACAGCGGTTTTGCCGACTGGTCATGGCTTGAAAAAATTAAAAAGGCCATCACCATCCCGGTTATCGGCAATGGTGATGTCACCTGCCCGCAAGACGTCCAGGCCATGTTAGAGACCGGCTGTGATGGCGTCATGATCGGCCGGGGGGCCATTGCCAATCCCTGGATATTTAAACAAACCAAACATTACTTGGAGAAAGGTGAACCTATGCCTGAGCCAAGTATTGATGAAAAAATACAGACGTGCCTTGAACATTTAAAACTAAACGTGCACTACAAAGGCGAAAAATACGGTGTCCTCACCTTTCGAAAACATTATGTAGGATACCTTAAAGGATTGCCCAATATCACGCCGGTCAGAAGTGATTTGATGCAGTATGCTCTTTTGGAGCAGGTGATTGGACGCTTGCAAAGATATCTATCAGAAGAGATTGCTTCGCTTCGCTCGCAATGACATAATATGAAAAAATTCGACATCATCACCATCGGTTCCGGGGGCGGTGCAAAAATCTCTTCCCCGGCGGCTTCATTGGGACTCAAGGTGGCCGTCATCGAGCAGGACCGTTTAGGTGGCACCTGCTTAAACCGCGGTTGCATCCCCTCCAAGATGCTCATCCATCCCGCTGACGTCGCTATTGAGATCAAGGAAGCCCATCGCTTTGACATCCACAATAATCCACAGTTCAGCGTTGATTTTGCCAAACTCGTTGAGCGCATTTCTAAAACGGTTGATGCCGACTCTGATAAAATCGAAGTCAGTTACAACAAACACCCGAATATCACCTTATTAAGGGGCACGGCCAAATTTATCGACAATAAAATAATCCAGGTCAATGGCGAACAGATCACCGCCGATAGAATCTTTATAGCCGTGGGCACGCGTCCCACCATTCCGGCGATTCCAGGCTTGGCGGGGACACCCTTTATGACATCGACTGAAGCCCTGCGCAATACATATCTTCCCTCATCCATGATCATCATTGGCGGCGGCTACATTGGATGTGAGCTTGGCCATGCGTATGGGGCCTTAGGCACCAAAACTACTTTCTTGGTGCGTTCCAGACTCTTGCGTTCTCAGGACGCCGAAATAGCCGCTGAATTTCAAAACGTCTTTGGCCGTTATCATGATCTTCGTCTAGGTGCCTTGCCTACAAAGGTTGAATTCAATAATAATATGTTCACCGTGCACTATACTTGCGAGGGACAAAGCCATTCAGTAAATGCGCAGGCCCTGCTCATCGCCACGGGAATTACCTCGAATGCGGATACGCTTGATTTGATCAATACGGACATTGAATTAAAGCCCGGCAATTATGTTAAGGTCGATGAGTATTTAGAAACATCCCTCCCAGGGGTCTATGCCCTGGGTGACTGTATCGGCAAATATTTTTTTCGTCACAGTGTTAATTTTGAAGGTGAATATCTTTTTGATTACCTTTTCGGCGGTAAACCACGCGGCCCCATCAACTATCCCCCCATGCCCCATGCGGTTTTTACTCATCCCCAGGTCGCCGGTGTGGGGGCCACCGAAGAAGAATTGAAAGCTAAAGGCATTGATTATGCCGTCGGTCTTAACCCTTACAAAAGTTCAGCCATGGGCATGGCCTTGCTGTCGGACCATGGTTTTTGTAAGATCCTCGTTGAGCGTAAAAGCCGCGAAATCCTTGGCGGCCATATCATAGGGCCGGAAGCCTCTGATATGATCCACATGATCATCGCCTACATGAACATGAACGCCACCCTGGATGACATGCTGCGCACGATTTATATCCATCCAGCTTTGCCGGAAATCGTCCGGAATGCGGCGCGCAAGGCAAAAACTGCTTTGGATAAAAACCTTGTCAGAGTATAATACCTCCCATGCGCAATTCCGATATTGCCATTTCCATCAAAGGCCTCACCAAATTCTACGAAAAATTTCAGGCATTGGACAACATCTCCTTTGAGGTCAAGCGCGGTGATTTTTTTGCTTTTCTAGGGCCCAACGGCGCCGGCAAAACAACCACCATTAATGTGTTAACAGGACTTTCGAATTATCAAAGCGGTGAAGTTCGTGTTTTCGGGTATGATGTGACCAGCGAATATCTCCACAGCCGTCGCCTCATTGGCCTTTGCGCTCAGGAATCAAACTTTGACCCTTTTTTGACTATCAACCAGCTTTTGATCTATCAAGCCGAATATTTTGGTATTACCCCCTGGGAAGCCAGACGCCGTGCCAATGAATTGCTCGAGCGTTTCCAGCTTGCGGATAAACGCCACTGCAAACACCGGGCGCTTTCCGGAGGCATGAAGAAACGCTTATTGCTTTGCCGGGCCCTTATCCACGACCCGGAAATCCTTATTCTCGACGAACCCTCTTCTGGTTGTGACCTTGAATTAAAATTCTTGATTTGGGATTATTTGATCCAGTTAAATAAAGAAGGTAAAACCATTTTCCTAACCACCCATTACATGGAAGAAGCTGAAAAGCTTTGCAAGACCATCGGTATTATCAATAACGGCAAAATCGTACGCATTGGCGATAAAAAACAAATCCTGCAGGATAAATCCCTGCAGGATGTATTTTTGGAAATAACAGGGATAGAGTAAGTACCGTTCCATCCCCACAAGGGGGAGGGAATAAATTAACCTATGATCCACTTAGTCACCAATCCTATCGGCGTTATGGCCCTTGCCAAAAGAGAAATCCATCGCTTTTTCTCGGTGGCCAATCAAACCATTTTTCCACCCTTGGTGTCTTCTGCCCTGTTTATGTATATTTTTGGCGTGGCAATCGCCAGCCACGTCAATTTTTCAGCGACAGGATTGACCTATTTGCAATTTATAACTCCGGGCCTTATGACCATGCATTTGATTTCCAGTTCCTACGAAAACACTTCTTCCTCGCTGTTTATCGGACGTTGGCACAATCATATCCAGGAAATCCTCCTGGCCCCCCTGTCTTATATTGAAATGGTCTTGGGACTTCTTGCCGGAGGTGTGGCCCGGGGTATTCTGGTTTGCATGTGCGTATGGCTGGTCTCTCTTATGTTTACACCCAGCGTCATTGCCCATCCCCTGGCCCTGCTCTATTTTATGTTAATGATTGCCGTGATTTTCTCCTGTGCCGGGATGATGGGGGCCTTGTGGGCAGAAGACTTTGGCATGCTCTCCATGTGGAATACCTACCTAATCGTTCCCTTGACACTGCTTGGAGGTGTTTTTCACCCCCTCTTTATGTTGCCCCCAGCGTTTCAAATTATTTCACACTTTAATCCCATCTATTACCTGGTTTCCGGCATCCGTTACAGCATGACCAACGTCACTGATACACCGGCCATGACCTGCACCTTGGTCAGCTTGATCATGGCAGGGACTGTTTTTACGGCGACGGTCTATTTGTTTAAGATTGGGTATAAATTAAGGACCTAAAACTAGGCCTTTCAGATCCTTCGTTTCACTCAGGATGACCACTAGCTATATGCTTTAATGTCCGGAATTCTTAATAGTTATAGCCAGCGCGTGAATGGAGGATTTGACCGGCTCAAGGGCCAGGTAGACCATGCGGTGGGTTTCTAGACGCGACTTGCCTTCAAACGCCTTGGAGGCAATGGTGACCTGATAATGGCCGCCTTGGGACGCCCCGGCATGGCCGGCGTGCTTGTGGCTTTCGTCGATCACCTGCAGGGAGGTTGGTTTGAAGGTCTCGGTCAATAGAAGTTCTATCTTTGCTTTAATCATGTTTAGTATTATACTATAAACTTCTAATTTAGCATCACTGTGATTACCCTTCACTGTGATTACCCTTCACTTCGTTCAGGATGACGCATAATATGAAATTGACAGTCAATCAACAGTTTTCGCAAAGCATCTGTGTACCTTGCATTCATCGCCAGCGGGAAGAAATCCATCAATGGCTCCTGGGACAGGAAAAGCTCTACACACCTTTCTATACCTCGGTCGATATTCGTGACGCGGGCTTTAAGATCGCAGTCATTGATACCAATCTTTTTCCTGCAGGTTTCAATAATCTTTGTGAGCATGGTTTAGCGGACGCTGAAAACCTCATCAAAAAGGCCATCCTCTCACGCGTCCCCAATGCCAAAGACATCTTGATCGTGGCCGAAGAACATACACGTAATACCTGGTACTTAGAAAATGTCCGCATCCTCCAGGAAATCTGTACCAAGGCCGGCTTTACCGCAAAAATAGCCACCTTCTTTATCAATGAACCGTCCTTTTGTGCCCAGGCTGCCAGTGCCGTGGAAATGGAGACAGCTACCGGCCAAATCGTAAAAGTCTACTGCGTCAAAAAGATTTTGGATAAAATCAAACGCGGTGAAGCGACCTTTGATTTGATCATCATGAATAATGATCTCTCTGCGGGCATACCGCAAGCCTTAAATGATATCAAGATACCCATATTCCCTTCAATCCATGCAGGATGGCATGCGCGGCTTAAATCTGAGCATTTCCGCCAAGCTAATGCCTTAATCAAGGAATTTGCTTATAGGGTGGGATTAGATCCCTGGCAATTTTCCTGTCTTTATGAGGTGGTCAACCATGTTGATGTCAATAAGGAGACTGACCAACAACGCCTCTATCAAGCAGGGGTCAAACTCTTTGAAGATATCCAAAAGAAGTACCAAGAACATCATGTCGACAGCAAACCTTTTATTTTTATCAAATCTGATTCCGGCACCTATGGTCTGGGGGTGGTCCCTATCGAAGACCCTCTACAGATCCTGGAACTAAACCGCAAAAATCGTAATGACCTCGTCCATGGCAAGGACGCGCAGAACGTCACGCATTTTCTCCTGCAAGAAGGCGTGCCGACCATCCACCGGATTGAAGGGCATCCCTGCGAGGTGTGTGTCTATCAAATCGACAATAATTTCGTCGGTGGCTTTTACCGTTACCATCAGACAAAAGGTTCGCGGGAAAATCTAAACTCGCCTGGCGGCATGGCATTTCAAAAGATGTGCCCGCATTTGGACAAATATGGTAAAGATTGCGGCATTGAACATAATTTGAATATTTTCGATATTTACCGTATATTGGGACGTATTGCGGGTGTGGCCGCTGGCAGAGAAATTATAGATCTGGATTCCCGCTTTCGCGGGAATGACAGCACTTCAATCAGGAATGGCAATATAAAAGATGTAAAGGAACTCCCATGAAATTTCTCTTTTTGATGGACCCTCTGGAAACAGTTATTTTTGAAAAAGACACCACCTTCATGTTGATGTTAGGGGCCCATAACCGCGGACACGAAGTTTATTATCTTCCTAAAGATGGCATCAGCGCCATTGAAGGGAAGGTCCATTTTCACGTCACCAAGGTCGTCCCTCAATCTATCGCGCATATGCCTTTTAAGGAAGAACACGCCGGCTATTTAACTCAAGATGACATCCATGCGGTTTTTATCCGTCCCAACCCTCCCTTCGATGAAGACTATTTGATGCTGACCTGGGCTTTGGAGCTGTTGCCTAAACACATCCCCGTGATTAATAGTCCCTCGGGTATCCGTACGGTCAATGAAAAGGTCTGGGCCAGCCGGTTTAAGAATATCACCCCTGCCACCATCATTTCGGCAAATAAAGGGGACCTGATGGATTTTGTGGCCAAGCACAAGGATGTCATTGCCAAGCCCACCAATGCCTTTGGAGGCCAAAGTGTCTTTCACATTGAAAAAGGGCATAGCAACACCCCGGTCATTTTAGAGACTTTGAGCGACTGTTATAACAGGTCCATTATCGTCCAAAAATATGTCCCTGAATCTAAAAATGGCGATAAACGCATTTTGCTTTTGAATGGAAATATTCTTGGTGCCGTGTTGCGCATGCACGGGGAAGGTGAACACCGTAATAATTTCTTTGCAGGCGGCAAACCCATGCCAACGACCATTAACGCCAGGGATAAAAAGATCATCAGCACCCTCAAACCCCATTTGCAAGCCCTTGGCCTTTATCTGGTGGGCATTGATATCCTGGGAGATTATTTGATTGAGGTCAATGTCACCTCTCCCACCTGCCTTCAGGAAATGAACCGTTTGTACAATGTGAGGCTGGAAGAAAAAGTCATTGCTTTTGTGGAAAAATTGGTAAAATAGGAACTTATGCAAAAACTTACT
>CAZKUL010000032.1:0-23125 GCA_964555945.1 uncultured Planctomycetales bacterium | reverse complement strand
CGAGGATGAATCTATGCGTTTTAAGGCCCTTCAAAGCGGGGCGAAAGATTTCTTACACAAGCCCTATGAACATCTGGACGTCCTTCTTAAAAGCCGCAACATCATTGAAGTAAGGCTTCTGTATCAGCAAACCCGAAATCATAACGCCTCATTGGAGGAGCAAGTCAATGAACGAATCAAGGAGATCAGGGACACCCGCCTCGATGTCATTCAACGTTTGGCTGTTGCCGCAGAATTAAGGGACGCGGGGACAGGCAAACATATTTATCGCATGAGCCGTTATTCCCAGATTTTGGCCTTATCCAGTGGTTTTACCAAGGAACAAGGAGAAATGATTTTAACGGCTTCCCCTTTGCACGATATAGGAAAGATCGCTATTCCTGACTCCATTTTATTAAAACCATCCAGTCTAGAACCTCATGAGTTTGAAATCATCAAGACGCACACCACCCTGGGTGCTAAAATGCTTTCAGGGAGCGATTCAGTTTTCTTGAAAATGGCCGAAACGATCGCCATGACCCATCATGAGAAATGGGATGGGCGGGGGTATCCTCGGGGTATCAAAGGAGAAGATATCCCGCTCGTTGGTCGCATTTGCGCCATCGCCGACGTATTTGATGCGCTCAGTTCGACCAGGCCCTATAAGCCTGCATGGAGTTTTGAAAAGACAATGAAAGAGGTCGTGTCTTTAAAGGGGTCACATTTTGAACCAAGGTTAGTTGATGCTTTTGAAGCGTCTACCAAGGAAATTAAAGCCATTTACGATCAGAGATAGGTGTTTTTATATGTCATCCCCGAATGCTTTTATCGGGGATCCACGTTAGAAGATTTCCGCTTTCGCGGGAATGACAAAGAAATGGAGAGAAATCATATGGCCGATAATGTTCAAATTAATATCGAAGGAAAAGTATTGGATTGCCCCGTCATTGTCGGTACGGAGGGTGATAAGGCATTTGATATCGGGAAATTACGCGCCCAAACCGGATATATCACGATGGACCCTGGTTTTGGAAATACAGGTTCTTGCAAAAGTGCCATTACTTATTTGGATGGTGAAAAAGGGATATTACGTTACCGTGGTTTTCCCATCGAGCAATTGGCTGAAAGATCCAGTTTCGTCGAAACATCCTATCTTTTAATTTACGGCAAGTTGCCCAATCCAGGCGAAATGAAGGCATTTGCCGAGGCTTTTAATGAGCACTCCACAATCCATGAGGACATGATCAATTTCTTTGACGCGTATCCATCTTCGACGCACCCGATGGCCATACTCTCGGCCATGGTATGTTCCATGTCCGCATATTATCCGGCACTGATCAAAGAAAACCCTACCAAAGAAGAAATTGACCTTATTGCTGTCCAGCTTCTCTCCAAGGTAGCCACGATTTGCGCTTTTTCTTACAAAAAATCAATCGGGGAGCCGTTTGTCTATCCCCGTTATGATTTGCCCTATGTGCCTAATTTCTTAAACATGATGTTTTTATCGCCCACCAAACCCTATAAAATTATCGACGAGGTCGTGCGGGCCATGCAGGTCTTGTTGATTTTACATGCAGACCATGAGCAAAATTGTTCCACATCCACCGTACGGTTGGTGGGAAGTTCTCACGCTAATTTGTATGCCTCAATTTCCGCAGGTATCTGCGCCTTATGGGGACCGTTGCATGGAGGTGCAAACCAGGCCGTTATTGAAATGTTAGAAGATATCCAAAAAGACGGCGGAGATGTCCAAAAATATCTTGTCCGCGCCAAAGATAAAAGCGATTCTTTTCGACTGATGGGTTTTGGCCATCGCGTCTACAAGAACTTTGATCCCCGTGCTAAGATCATCAAACAATGCGCCGATGATTTGCTTAATAAATTGGGTATTCATGATCCCTTGCTTGACCTGGCCAAACGCATGGAGGAGGCTGCCTTAAAAGATGAATACTTTATTGCGCGTAAACTTTATCCCAATGTCGATTTTTACAGCGGCATTATTTATCGCGCCATCGGCATTCCTTTGAATATGTTCCCTGTCATGTTTGCCATCGGCCGCATGCCGGGCTGGATCGCCCATTGGAAAGAAATGATCCAAGATCCAACGACTAAAATCGGAAGGCCGTTTCAAATTTATATAGGCGCGCCGAAAACGGATTATGTGCACATAGAGCAGCGACAATAACTGGAAATACTGCCGTCAAAAGGCCCAATGGCTTCGACGACGTCACGTTACGTCAAGCGTCATTGCGAGGAGCCGAAGGCGACGAAGCAATCTCTGAAAGAACAACAAATATTTATTAAGATTGCTTCGTCACTCCTCTTCGCTACGTTCCTCGCAATGACGGCCATTAAAGAAGGAGAGCATTTGTGATTTCATTTAGAACAAAACCTCAATATGACAAAGACCTCACCGTGGTTCTTTTAACGGTGGGTCAAACCCATGCGCGATTTAAGGTAGAGTTAGAAAAGGGAGAGATTTTTCCCTTGCGCGAAGGCACGAAAACCCTTCTATTTGTTGGTTTGGGCAATACTGATAAATTGTCCTTAACGGATTTGCGCATCCAGGTGCGAAAGGTTTGTCTTTCGGGTTATTTTCAAAAGGCAAAATCAGTGGAAATTATCCCTCACGGTCGGGAGGATACGTCTGTTATAGCTATCATTGAAGGCGTTATTATTGGCAGTTATGTCTGGGACAAATATAAATCTAAGGATAAGAACGATAAGACGATCAAGAATAAGCCGATTACCATTGCTGTTGAGCCAAAAAAGATATTCATTGATGCGCTTGCCGTTTGCCAAGGTGTTAATCTCACCCGTGATCTGGTCAATGACAATGCGGATACCATCACCTCCGTCTATTTAGAAAGCATTGTCAAGGGGTTGGTCAAAGGGCGCTCCCAAGTAAGATTGGAAATCTTAAACCGTAAGGAGTTAAAGGCCAAGGGCCTTAATTTTCATCTGGCCGTTAATCAGGCCAGCAATAAGGAACCCAAGCTCATTATTGTCCGCTATAACGGGGGTCCTAAGACTGAAGGTTATACGGCGGTCATCGGCAAAGGGCTGACATTTGATACGGGCGGCTTGAACTTAAAACCCACCGGAAGTATTGAAACGATGAAAATTGATATGTCCGGCGCGGCAGCGGTATGTGGGATATTAAAAAATGTCTTGAGTCTAAAGCTCAAGAAAAATTTGCTTTTTGTGTTAGGGGTGGCGGAGAATTCCATAGGGTCCGCGGCCTATAAACCTGGGGATGTCATTACCGGTTATGCCGGTAAGTCGGTTGAAATAGGCAACACCGATGCCGAAGGCCGCCTGGTCCTGGCAGATGCTTTCGCCTACGTCGTTCGGAATTATAAACCGGCGCGCATGATCGATTTGGCCACATTAACGGGTGCCTGTGTGGTGGCTTTAGGGTTTGATTATACCGGTTTATTTTCCAATAATGATGATCTGGCAAACCAATTGTTGGACGCGTCCGTTGCCACCGATGACCGTGCCTGGCGTTTGCCTGTCTATGCAGAGCTTAAAGAGTATATCAAGTAACCCATCGCCGATTTAAAGAATACCAGCAATGTCAAAGGCGGCGGAGCTTGTACTGCCGCGGAGTTCTTGCGTCAATTTACCGAAGGCACAACCTGGGCACATTTGGATATAGCCGGAAGCGCTTATACGGAAGGTTCAGGACGCATGTATTATGGACATGGAGCAACAGGCGCCGGCGTGCGCTTAGTGACGCATTATTTAATGAATCATTAGAAAGTGAGTAGATGTTAACTATCCATGCGTCTCATCGGGTGGCCGAGGGAGGGGCATCGCCCATGGCGCCCGGAGGGTGCTTTTAAACCCGAGGACGACATGGGGATTCCCGAGGACAGGACCCGATGAGTTTCTAAACGAAAGTGATTTCCCCCCTACAAAGGGTGAGGGAATGTAATGGAGGCTTTTATGAATACATTGTACGTTTGTATTGCTGTTATCATTTTTATTTTTATCGCCGGTATCCGTGTCATCCGTCCGACTTCAAGAGGGCTTATTGAACGGCTTGGGAAATATAACCGTTTTGCTAATTTGGGATTTAATTGGATCATTCCTTTGGTGGAAAATGTGTATATTGTGAATATCACCGAGCAATTGGTCAATGCCGAAACCCAGGAGATCATCACCAACGATAATTTAAACGCAAAAGTCGATGCCCAGGTTTATTTTAAAGTCAGGCCTGACGAACAGAGTGTCAAGAATTGCCAATATAATGTCGGGAACTATCAATATCAAATCGTCAATTTGGCACGCACGACCTTGCGTAACATTATCGGGACTATGACATTGAAAAGTGCCAACAGTGAGCGTGGCCGCATTAATACGGACCTCCATCAAATTTTGGAACGGGAAACGGCCAACTGGGGCCTGGAAATTGTGCGGACGGAATTAAAGGAAATTGATCCTCCCAAGGATGTCCAGGAGACCATGAACAAGGTGGTCAAAGCTGAAAATGAAAAAATTGCCGCTATTGACTTTGCCACAGCCACGGAGACCGCAGCCGACGGACAAAAACGCGCGGAGATCAAAAAGGCTGAAGGTGTCAAGCAAGCCAGGATCCTTGAAGCGGAGGGTGAATCTGAAGCCATCCGCCTGGTTAACGAGGCTGCCGATAAATATTTTGTCGGCAATGCCCAGCTTCTGCGCCGCTTGGAGGCCGTTGAAAAGTCTTTAGCACATAATACAAAAGTGGTAGTACCCATAAACAGTGAACTGGTCAATGTCATCGGCGAACTGGCTGGTATTGTGCCTATAAAGAAATGACATTAATTGTCATTCTTAAATAATTCGATGTCATTCCCGCGAAAGCGGGTCCTCATACCGGACACTCGCAGGTGCTCGGAATCCAGTTCAGAATTATTCTCAATAAATGGATCCCCGCTTTCGCGGGGATGACAATGGAGAAGGGTCAATCATGGACTTTCGCATAGAATCAGACAGCATGGGTGAGATCAAGGTGCCTTCTGACAGATATTGGGGGGCTCAGACGCAGCGTTCTATTGAGAATTTTAGGATTGGGGGGGACAGATTTCCTAAAGAGATGATCAGGGCCCTTGGTATCCTTAAAAAGGCCGCGGCCATGACCAATCAGGAACTGGGGCTTTTGCCTGCGGATAAGGCTGATTTGATCATCCGTGCCGCCGATGAAGTCATCGAAGGTAAGCTTGATGCTCATTTTCCGCTGGTGATCTGGCAAACAGGCTCAGGCACTCAGACCAACATGAATGCCAATGAGGTGATTTCCAACCGAGCCATTGAATTAGCCGGTGGGGTCATGGGGAGCAAGAAGCCCATTCATCCCAACGATGATGTGAATAAAGCCCAGTCTTCCAATGACACTTTTCCAACGGCCATGCATATCGCCGCGCTAGAAGAGATCCACCGTCGTTTGATTCCCATGGTAAAAAAATTGCGGGACGCTTTGCAGAAGAAGGAAGAAGAATTCAAAGATATTATTAAGATAGGCCGCACGCATTTAATGGATGCCACCCCATTGACCTTGGGGCAGGAAATTTCCGGATATGTGCAACAGCTTAACAGCAACCTTGAACGTATCGAGGCGCTGATGCCTCAACTTTATGAGCTGGCTCTTGGAGGTACGGCCGTCGGCACAGGACTTAATACCCATCCGCAATTCGCGGTCAAATCCGCGGAGAAAATTGCACAGGTCACCGGAAAACCTTTTAAGACGGCCCGCAATAAATTTGAGGCCCTGGCCTGCCACGATACCCTGGTCAATGTCAGCGGTGTCTTAAATACGCTGGCTGCCTCGTTAATGAAAATTGCTAACGATATCCGCTGGCTTGGGTCCGGGCCGCGCTCGGGAATTGGTGAATTGCATCTGCCTGAAAATGAGCCTGGATCATCTATTATGCCGGGAAAAGTCAATCCGACCCAATGCGAAGCGATGACCATGGTCTGTGTGCAGGTCTTTGGGAATAATACAGCGGTCGGTGTTGCCGGTTCCAACGGTAATTTTGAATTAAATGTCTATAAACCGGTGATTATTTTTAATATTCTTAATTCCATACGTCTTTTATCAGATGCCTGTGAAAGTTTTACTGACCATTGCGTTACTGGGATTGAGGCCAATCGTCATCATATCAAAAAGCACCTGGATAATTCTTTGATGTTGGTGACCGCACTCAATCCCCACATCGGTTACGATAACGCCGCGAAAGTGGCGAAGAAAGCCTTTAAAGAAAATATGACCCTCAAAGAAGCGGCCGTGGCTTTGGGATTGTTGACGGCAGAGAAATTTGATGCGATCGTCCGTCCGGAAGATATGATAGGACCTCAAGCATAAAATCCGTCATCCTGAGGCTGTTTTTAGCCGAAGGATCTTAAGATGTCTTAAGATCCTTCGCTAACGCTCAGGATGACATAAATAATTATTAACACCTATAATTATGATCATCGGTGTCCCCAAAGAAAGTAAAATTAATGAATGCCGGGTGAGTATTTTGCCGGTGGGTGTTGAGTCGCTGGTGCGCGCTGGACATCAGGTCATCATCGAGCATAATGCCGGATTTGGAAGTGGCGTTAATGATGTTGACTATGAGACGGTAGGGGGTGAGATTGCGCATACCCCAGAAGAGGTTTTTGTCCAAGCGCAGATGATCGTCAAGATCAAAGAGCCTCAGCCTTCCGAATACAAGCTGTTGAACAAAGACCACACCGTATTTACGTATTTTCATTTTGCGGCAAGCAGGGCATTGACCGAGGCCATGCTTGAGCGCAGAATCACGGCCCTTGCCTATGAAACGCTGCAGACGGAGGATGGCGAATTGCCCTGTTTGACCCCGATGTCGGAGGTGGCCGGACGCATGGCTGTGCACGAGGGAGCAAAATATTTAGAAGAGCCCATGAAAGGTAGAGGGATTTTACTGGCGGGGGTTCCTGGTGTCTATCCGGCTGAGGTGACCATTATTGGCGCTGGTGTCGTTGGGTCCAATGCGTGTAAAATGGCAGCGGGCCTTGGTGCCAACGTAACGGTGTTGGACGTTAATTTGAATCGCCTTCGTTATCTGGAAGAAATCATGCCTCCTAATGTCCACACCCTGATGAGCAATTCACATAATATCCGTGAAGCGGTGCTCAGGGCTGATCTGGTCATCAGTTCGGTGTTGATCCGAGGGGCCAAGGCCCCGTGCTTAATTGACCGTAAACTTGTCTCCCAGATGAAAAAAGGCGCTGTGATTGTGGATGTGGCCATTGATCAAGGCGGATCTGTGGAAACTTCCCGTCCTACCACGCATGAAAATCCTGTTTATGTCGTCGATGGTGTTGTACACTATTGCGTGACCAATATGCCGGGGGCCGTGGCGCGCACCAGCACCTATGCCCTGACAAATGCCACTTTTCCCTACATTTTAAAAGTCGCTAACGATGGTGTTAAGAAATGGGTCAAAGACTCCCATGAAATCCGCACGGCGATGAATATGACTGATGGCCATTTGACCATCAAAGAAGTATCTGAAACATTCGATATCCCCTATAAAAAATATTAAATATGCCCATTGAACTAAGTATCGTCATTCCTACCTATAATGAAAGGGGCAATGTCCAGCCTCTGCTAGAGAAGATTGAGGACGCGCTTAAAGGGATTGGGTGGGAGGCTATTTTTGTTGATGATGATTCTCCTGATGGCACATCAGAGGTCATCAGGCAGATTTCCGAAAACGACACGAGGGTCCATTGCTTGCATCGCATTGGCCGTCGTGGATTATCTTCGGCCTGCATTGAAGGGATGTTGTCCAGTTCTGCCCCGTATCTTGCTGTCATGGATGCTGACCTGCAGCATGATGCTAATTTGCTCATTAAAATGTTAAACGTCCTTCGGAATGAAGACCTGGATATGGTCGTCGGCAGTCGATATGTTGAAGGGGGGACGCTTGGTCAATGGTCTACGGACCGGATCATGATGAGCCGTTTGGCAACGCGCTTAAGCCACGTGATCATTAAAGCCGATTTAAAAGACCCTATGAGCGGCTACTTTATGCTTAAACGTCCCTTTTTTGACCTCGTTGTCCGGCATCTTTCCGGAAGAGGATTTAAGATATTGCTGGATATATTTGCTTCTTCCAAAGACGTTGTCCGGTTTAAAGAATTGCCCTTTGAGTTCGGTAAACGTTTTTCGGGAACAAGCAAATTAAACTACTCGGTGCTTTATGAACACGCCAGATTGATCATCGACAAACTTTTAGCCAAATATTTTTGAAATTGCTTCGAAGCTCGTAATACCCCGTCATTGTGAGGAGGGCAAACCCGACGAAGCATCAATCTCAAAAAATTTTGTTATTCTATCAGAGATTGCTTCGCTTCGCTCGCAATGACGCTACAGGGATTTAAAGAGGCTTCCAGAATGTCACTTGATAGGACCTGTGGTCTTGAGGGGTATAGAGTGACAGGGTGCCCTCGTATTTATAGTTTTTATTTATATCATCAGCCACGCCCAATGGCAGAAGGGTTGGTTGCAGGATGATCAGGTCAAATTGTTTATTCTGCACCATGCTTCTTATTTTTACGAAATACATCATCATTTGATCAAAAACCCGCTCGTCCTCCTTTAGCCTGCCCTTCATCCAATAATCCCGACGGCCACCCAATATAAAATATTCTGCTTGCCCATCATCGACAATTTCTTTGTTTTGTTCAATCATTAGGGGCGCTATCAAAGGAGAATTCAGGATGTGCTGGTGCTCCTTGATGGCCATGGCGAGTTGCGGCCAGCCGAGCTCGCTTTTCTTAAATATTGTGTAATCTTGAGTTTTCGTGAGGGCAAGTAAATTAAGGATTAAGAAAGGAATGCAAAGGATGGGCCAGTATTGGGACCGGCTAAAGGCCCAGGACGCGGAAATCAGAAAGAACGGGGAGAGTAATTGAAAGAAATACCAAAGCGTCGCGCCGGTATTACGTCCCATGGAAAAGTAGATGACCGCGGCCGACCAAAGTCCGGCAAATACATATAAGGGTAAGCGTAGATGTATCAAAGGCTGGTTGAAATCCTTTAGGCTTGAAACAGAAAGAATGAGATTAAACTTTTCTTTAGAAATGCGTCCCTTTTGGGCCCAAGATATTAATTTTTTTAGTACATATCCTATAAAGAAGATCCCCAATAATATTAAGACCCAGTGATGGATGTCTTTGTACATGTTAATTTGCGAATATAATCTTTCCGTGCTGGCCCAGGCAGGCGCCATGTTGACCTCGGAAAAAAAGCAATTATCAAAATATGCCGGCAGGAGTTGATTAACAACCATAATGCTGATGACCAAAAGAAGCATTAATAATAAAGAGTAAAATAGAGCCCTTATTTTAGAGACAAAAAGAAATAAATAGGATATCAGGATGAGGACCCCTAAAAAGGTGTAGAGTTTTGTATAAAATGCCAGGATGCCAAAAACGACGCTGATGATCAAGGATTTGTAAGAATATCGGCAAAACCATGGGACAAATAAAGTCAATAAGAAGAAAAATGTGCCGGGCGCGCCGGCATCAATGGTAGCGGTGCTTGTCCCCGGATAGGTGAGTGAGGCGTAGAGCATCAGGACAGTCCAACAGTTTAATAAAAGGGGAATGGCCATTTTCTTTAAGACCAGGAATAGGAGAACACAGGAAGCCAATATAAAAAAGGCGATGACAATCCTATGGACCAGGATGGTCGTTCCAAAGATTTTAGCTAATGGCCAGACCATCAAAGGATATCCGATGCCATATTCATTCATAAACTGGGGCTGTAAGCTCATGTCATAAGGATTGAGTCCTTTGACCAAGGCATCTGTACTTACCATCATGGCGCCCTCCCTGAGTGCGATGGAGTAAGGAAAAGTCACTGAGGCCCAATGATAGTGGGCAAGGCGGATGGCCATAAGACCAAGAAAGACGGCAAAAATGATTTGGGCAATAAGCGAGACGGGGCGTAAAGACGGTGGCATCTTAAAGAGGCTTCCAGGCCGTTACGGCATAGGGTTTTTTATCTTGAGGCGCGTAAAGCATTATCTGTCCTTCATATTTGTAATATTTTTCTACATCTGCGCTGATGAAAGGCAGAAGAGACGGTTCCAGAATAATCAGGTCAAAACCTTTATTCTGGACGATATAGTCAATATTCTGAAAGAATAAAAGCTGTTGAGACAATATCCTCGTATCTACCTTAAATATTCCCTTCATCCAGTAATTGCGCTGGCCGCCTGCTATAGAGAATTCTGACTGGCCATCGTCAAAGACTTCCTTATGTTGTTCAATCAATAGAGGTGCAATGATCGGGGAGTTTAGGATGTGTTGATGTTGGGTGATGAGCGTCTCGATCTGGGGCCAGCCGGGCACGCTGTTATCAAACAATTTATAATCATGGTCTGCGGTGATGGTATGCAAATTAAGAATTAAAAAGGGCACGCAAACAATCGGCCACCAGGAAATGCGGCTAAAAAGCCACACGGTAGCAATGAGAAAATAAGGAGACAGTAATTGAAAAAAATACCAAAGAGTGGCGCCGAGATGACGGCCCAGGGAAAAATACAACACAAAGATGGAGCAAATGGCTGCATAGAGGATCAATGTGATATCGCTTTGGCGGATTGATTCAAGCAGGAGAGGCATCTCTTTTAAGGTCCATGGCCGCATCCTTAACTTCTTGATCCCCAATCCCAAAATAAATAACCCGATTAATATTAAGGCCCATTGGTGTAAATGACTGTAAGATGAAATTTGCTGGTGGAGCCTGTCCATGCTTGACCAGGTGGGGGCCTGATTGGCTGAAGCAAAAAAAGTATTGTCAAAATAGGCCGGTAACAAGTGATTGGCCAGGATAATGCTAAGGACGGTCAGCACTGATAATAAAGCTCCGTAAAAAAGGGCTTTTCTTTTGGAAACAAAAATGAAAAGAAAAGAGAGTATGACAAGGGTGCCAAGAAACGCGTACATTTTGGTATAAAAAGCCACCAGGCCAATGAGGATGCTGATGATCAATGAGGGATAGGAATACCGGCAGGCCCAGGGGATAAATACAGTCAAGAGCATAAAAAACATGCCTGTCGATCCAGGATCGATGCTGGGCGTACTGGTGCCGGGATACGTCAAAGAAGCATAAAACATGAGCACCGCCCACATATTTAATAGGGGGGGTATTTCCAGCCGGCGGTTGACCAGGAACACAAGGCTACAGGACGCCCAGATAAAAAAGGCAATAATTGTCCGGTGAACGAGCATGGTGTTGCCAAAAACTTTTGCCCAGGGACATGCGATCAAAGGGAACATGATCCCATATTGGTTCATGTACCGTGGCTGGAGAGAGATGTCATAGGGATTTAACCCATGAAGCAGGGCATCCGTATTGATCATCATCGCACCCTCTCTCAAGGCGCTGGGATAAGGATAGGCCAATAAACTATAGTGGTAATGAAAAAGCCGAAAGGCGAAATAGATCAGGAATATGGCAAAAGCAATCTTAAAGACCATTGAAGTCCTGCGTAAAAAAGAAGCCATGGGGGATATAGTAATTACGATTAGGCCAAAATGCAATATCGAATTCAATTATCGAAAACTCAAGACTTAACAAAATCATTGACGGAAAGAATAAAGAAAATAGAATAGGTGTATGCCAATAAGACAAGACAACCACTTCGAAGAACGCCGGGACAGTGTGCGGGCCAAACGCATTATTACCGTGCGCCATCGTTTGATCAGGCACAATAACCGCAAGGTTGAATCCATGTGGCAGTTGGCGACGACCGAGAATATGTCGCTGAGCGGCCTTCTGTTTGTCAGCGCCCTGGCTTACCGTCCCGGTGATACCATCGAACTTCAGGTCGTTATGTCCGGCGTCCTGGATATTTTTAATGGATTTGGCCGCGTCGTTCGTGCTTCCCGCAATAAGGGCGGTTATTATCAAGTTGGTGTCAAATACGTAGATCTTAAAGCTAAACGCCGCCCGGCTAAGTCAATCTTAAGCTCCCATAATTAATACATTGCCTGCTATTCACATTGATCAAATCATCCGCAGCCGCCGCAAAACCATTGGTTTGCAAATAACCCATGATGCACGCTTGATCGTTCGCGCGCCGCACCATGCCTCGGAAGACTATATTTATACCCTTATCCTTCGCAAGGAATCGTGGATAAAGTCAAAACAGGACCATTTCAAAGAACGGTTGGGTAAAATTTCAGCACGGCGATTTTTACCGGGTGAGGAATTTTTGTATTTAGGCCAAGCCTATCCTCTGGTCGTCCGTGAAGATATGACTAAAGCGGTGCTCTTGGGCGAGGCAGCCTTAATGATTGCTTCGGTCGCGCTGCGTAACGCCCGGGACCATTTGGAATATTGGTATAAGCAGACGGCTTTAGACTACATCACCCAACGGGTCAATCATTATTGCCAGATAACGGGGTTGACATATCAATCCATCAGGGTCAATGAAGCGAGAACGCGGTGGGGTTCTTGCGGGTATAAAAATACGCTTAATTTTACCTGGAGACTGATCATGGCGCCGCCACGGGTGGTGGACTATGTTGTCATCCATGAGCTGATGCATCTAAAGCAGAAGAACCATTCCTCTAAGTTCTGGGCAGAGGTGTATCAAATGGTCCCGGACTATAAACAGGATGAGCGCTGGCTTAAGAATAACAGTCACTTCTTGGTGTGGGAGGGGGTTTAAGTTTCTTCATGAATGCATCCGGCAGTTTAGATAAATTTTTTTCTTTTGGGATTCCCTTGGGGCTTGTATTCTTTGTTTATCTTTTTATTTTTGCCCAGGCGTCGAGTTTCGAAAATACTTGGATGCACCCGGAAATGTCCAACTTGAAAGAGGGATACCTGAAAACAGGGGCCCGCTTTGTCAGGAAAGATTTTTTTGATATCTGGGATTGGCGCATTACGGAAACAGTGCCCCGCACGACCCGCTGGTTATCCTGGTATATGGATTTCCTGGACACAAAATTCAGGGTTTGGCTTTGGCAACGGATGCCGCCTCACCCGAGTTTCTCGTTGACGTGGGCGTGGACACTCGCCATCAATCCATGGTTGCTCTACACGTATTTAAGGTTAAGACATTTTACCGTAAGCATCGCATTGACCGTGATGGCCTTTTATCTCATGACGCCCCAAACGTTAAGCGGCATCTTCATGCTGTTTAGGTCAGGCAAAATACTGGCAGATTTTTTCATTCTGGCGGCGCTGGTGCTGGCGTGCTTATGTGAGGCCCATCCGCGCAAGAAAATATATTTCATTGGATTTTGCGTGGCCTTATTGTTAGCTCCATTTAGCGACGAGACAGGACTGTTCATTTTTCCTTTTTTATGCCTCTTGCATCCAAAGGTTGTTTTCAGGCTTGATCGGGGTCCATGGGTACTGATGGTCATGGTGTTGGTGGCTTGGGCCTATGCTTGGGGGATCAAGGCCATGTGCCATTTTGTAAGCGGGGCGCCTTTAAGCGGTTTAAGTCAATATGGCATCTTTAGCCATCTTTTTGAGCCTGGGTTTGCGGGGCTTGTGTTAAGCAATTTATGGATTAATACGACCACGTTGTTTACCCAAACCATGGGAATAGGGCTGCTCCATCCGCTGGCGGTACCTTGGATGAAGGTCCTTATGGTGATGGGTGTATTAAGTTGGTCCGTCCTTTTCTTCCTGGTTTTGACAAGTAAAGAGCTTTGGCGCATGCCCAGAAAAACCTTGTTGCTAGGGGGGATGTTATTTTTAATAGCGACGGTTTATCATGATCTTTTGATGACCTTGGTCAAGAACCAAACCTGGGGTCCTTATTACTATGGGAATTATTTTTCTATACTCTTTTCCATAACCTTGGCTTTTGGGTTAGAATTGGTAGCATCGAAAGTAATTATACGTTACCTTTGGATGGGGATCATTCTCTGCCTCATGGGCCAAACGTTCTTGTATACCAATAAAATTTACAAGAAAAACCATTTTTATCCTTATAATCCTATGGCCATCAAGGGGATCTTTACGGGAAGGGACAGGTATTTTGATCCGGCGGTGAAGGCCGTTTTCTCAGATCAACAACTGAGGGCCTATGTCCATGCCGCTTGGGCCTCTCCGTCTACTTATCGCCAATGGCGCATTCCTGAAGAATTATTTTGGTTGGTCGTAGAGTTCAATAGTTTTAAAAAGGGTTATAATACGACCCATTGCTGGCATGTGGGAAATAAATTTTATTTTGTAAACGACAAAACTTAAGGAAGGGCTTTATTAACCTAAATGCAGATCAAGAAGTTTTATAGTAAGATCCAAGTGTATTGGATCATTGCCATCATTCCCCTCATTGCCTTATCTTTTTCATTTTTACTTAAAATCGCCACCGGTCCTTACTGGCAGTTCCCTGACCCCTGTTATGGAAATTTAATCAGCAGTCTTTCAATCATCAAGGGCGCGTCTCCAGCTTATATCTCCTCTCCGGGAACACCTATGCAAATGCTTGGTGCGGGCATTATTTATTTGCTTAATTTGGGCCATTCTCGTTTGGACATCATCCATACGGTGTTGCTCAATCCAGAAACCTATCTCAGTGCTATCAACACGTCCATGATCATATTGGCGTTTATCACATCACTTATTTTAGGGGCTTATGGTTATCGTCAGACCAATGACAAGCTTGTGGTGCTGTTGTCCCAATTACCAACTTTAAGCTATCTCGCCTTAAGATCATTTTCCTTCTATGATTATGTGCCTCCTGTCGTTGGCAACGTCACACCTGAACCTTTGATGATCAGTGTTACCAACCTGTTTAATCTCTGCCTTCTTATGTCGTTTTTTAATAAAAAGGATGGAAGCCAAATCGCTCAGGCTTTGGGACTGGCTTTTATCTGTGGCTTAGGCATTGCCTGTAAATTAACCTTCCTTCCCTTCGTTGTCATTCCCTTCATCGTTTGCAGGGGAATCTCTAAGCTTGTCTTTGGGGTGGGGGTCATAGTTTCTTTTATATTCTGGACTATCCCTATTTTGCCCTCCTATCACTTGATATGGAGCTGGATCATCAAGCTTTCAACTCACGTGGGGGAGTATGGTTCAGGAGCAAAAGGTTTTATTAATCCTTCGCAGTATTTATGGAGCTGGCAGGTGATCTATAGCCGGTGTACCATGGCGATCCTATTTGCGTTGGCGGCGTTGCTTTTTAGTTTTGTCCAGGTCATTGGAAAGCGCAGCCTTTCTAAGGAAAATAAATTTCTTTGGGCCATCGCATTGAGCATTGTGTTGCAGTTTGCCCTTACCGCCAAGCATTATGATGATCATTATCTTGCCTCTGTTATTAACTTGTTCGCTCCGCTGTTTGTTATAGGGTATCTGAGCGTGAAGAACAGGAATGTATTCTTTAAAGCGGCCGTTTTTTTATATATCCTTCTATTTAGTATCCAGGCTGTGGGACACGCCATTGCCTATAACAGGCAATTATCGAGCTATACGCAGGATGCTGTCAGTTTTAATCACATGTTGCATGCTAAATATCCTAATTTCATTTTTATCGGTGTTTTTCCCATGCCAATGGCCAATCCCGAGGGAGCTTTTTTTATGGCCAATGACTGGGACAATAGTCAACAGGACCAATTGGCCAAACTTTACCCCAATAATTTAGCTTATTTTTCCAATAATATTAATACTTTTGCGCCATATGTTTCAGGAATTTATTCCATCACACGACGCGTATGGGCCGATGACTTGATCTCCTTAGGGGTCCATGTAATCTTTGTGGCCCCCAAGGCCTATGATTTTTCTGTGGCTCCGTATACATTCCTGCCGTTAGAGCAAGGGAAATATGCGGCGGCTTATCTGCTGGTGGCGTCTACTGAAAAAGAGGCTAATAAATTTTTTGACGTGGCTGTCAAATTGTCCGCGGATGGTGATTTTCCACACGCCTTTGCTTTTGCCATGAAAAGCCGGGAATTGCATTATCAGCCTGTTGAAAGGGTAAATTATTTTCTTACTTTAATTTATCCCCATATTAAGAGATAGGATGAGTAGTGATATTTAAGCGTCCATTTAATACCATCTGGATTTATCTGGGGTTGTTAGTTCTCCTGACAGTGCCTTTATGTTGGCGTATCTTTGGGAATGATTTGATCAATGCTCATGACTCCATGGCTGGCCTGATCAGGGCCTTATCCATGAACGAGAACATGGGGCGCGGCCAATGGTTGGTGCGTTGGGCACCAGGCATCAATTGGGGCTATGGTTATCCCATGTTTAATTTTTATCCGCCGTTTTTTTCTTGCACTGCAGTCCTTTTCTTCCAGTTAACGCATCACATGGTCCTGGCCATGAATCTCTCTTGCAGTTTGTTCTGGTTGTTGTCTGGTATCGGGATGTTCCTTTTTGCCCGAGAATTTTGGGGGGATGAAGGGGGAATGTTTTCCGCCGTGCTTTATCTTTGGGCCCCGTATCATATGATTGATCTTTATGTGCGTGGCGCTTTTGCCGAGTTTAGTTCCTTTGCTTTTTTCCCATTTCTTTTGCTCTTTATTTTAAAAATGAGCCGCAATATGGGCTTGGGGATTTTTTGCTTAGGTATTGCCAGTGTTTTTGGCCTTAGCTTGACCCACAATATTATGAGTATGTTGTTTTTTCCAGTGGCTGTTGCTTACATGCTCTTTTTATATTTTACAAAGAAGAGATCAGTCTGGATCCTCTGGACAGTAGATGCATTTGTGGTCGGCTTGATGATGTCCTCGTTCTTCTGGTTGCCGGCCCTTGTTGAAAAACAATTCTTAAATCTTGATTTTTTGATTTCGATGCGCTATGACTTTCACAAAAGTTTTGTCTCATGGGCAGAATTATTCTGGCCCATGAATAAGGACACGGTTGATGGCATCTCATTTCAGGTGGGTGTGCTTCATTCATTGGTAGCTTTATGCACATTGATTTTTCTTCCCAGGATTTTTAAGATAAGCAAGGCCTTAGGGTTTAGTTATATTTTTTTCTTTATGGTGGGTTTTTCCGCCGTGTTCTTTTCATTATCTATGTCCCATCCATTTTGGGAACGTATAAGCATGTTGAGATTTGTCCAGTTTCCGTGGCGTTTTCTGACCATTATTGTCTTTGCTATCTCATTTTTATGCGGGTCGCTGGGATTGATTATTAGAAATCCATTGATAAGAAACGTCCTTTTAATTATGGCAGGAATAGCGGCGATTTGTATTTCTTTAAACACTGTCCCCAAGCCAACATTTGTTGACCATGAGCGAACACCGGAGAATTTCCTAGCGATGGGAGAAGGGGAGTATACCCCTCGTTGGATCATGGTCCCGCCGAATGGTTTTCCGTCCAGAAAGTTTGAAATAGTCCATGGCTCCGGTCAGTTGGGTGATGAGAAAGTCATTAACCCTGTCCATTACGAAACCACGTTTCAAGCTGCAGAGGCCTCTGCGTTGTGTTTTCATTCGTTTTATTTTCCTGGTTGGAAGGTTTTGGTGGATGGTCAATCGGTAGACCCAAACCTTAAGAATCCTTTTGGCGTCATTCTTTTTTTTGTGCCTCCTGGCAATCATGACATTGAGGTTGTCTTTGGTCCAACCGGTATCCGCATCATGGCTGTGATCATTTCATGGTTAGGATTCATCTTGCTGCTTGCCTGCATTTGGCGGATTAAATTCGCCTCAAAATCCGTCCCTATATAGTCCTTTCCCGAGCAATAGCCCTCTTATTGGCAGAACGTGTATATATATGTTACCTTTGGATATGGTGACATATTTAAATCCAAGACAAATAATATGCGTGGCCCTCACTTTTTCATTTTTGCTCAATTCTTTAGTGGTAATGCCAATTTATGCGCAGGATTTCCGTTTACCTGCTCCTGGCACCATGGTACCCTTAAGTCTCCCGTATAATCCCCCGATTCTAAAAGGCATCAAAATCCATCCCGATAATCCTTTTCGATTTGATTTTATTTTAGACGTAGGGGACGGTTCTAAACCGTCCCTTAATAGGCGTGTTATGAACCCGCCCCTACAAGAAGAATCCACCCGCCTCATCAAATATTTCCTTGCCTCATTAACCATCCCAGAAAAAGATTTATGGGTCAATCTTTCACCCTACGAAAAAAATCGCATTATACCGCACTCATTCGGCCAAACTGAAATGGGCCGCGACCTCTTGGCTGAAGACTATATGCTTAAGCAGATCACAGCCAGCCTGATCTATCCAGAAGGGCAGACAGGCAAGAAATTTTGGAAAAGAATCTATGCGGAAGCGGCCAAGAAGTTTGGCACCACCAATATACCTGTTAATACCTTTAACAAAGTGTGGATAGTCCCCGAGAAAGCGGTTGTTTATGAGAATGCAAAAGCAGGGACAGCCTATGTGGTGGAATCAAAATTAAAAGTGATGTTGGAACAAGATTATTTGGCACTATACAAAAACAATGTAGGGGTGGGTTCCAAACTCACCCAAGAACGGGCAGGTTATGAACCTGCCCCTACAGATATCAATCAATTAGGCTCCCAAATAGTCCGCGAAATCGTCATTCCTGAACTAACAAAGGAAGTCAACGAAGGCAAGAATTTCTCTCAACTCCGTCAGGTTTATAATTCACTGATATTGGCTACATGGTACAAAAAGAAAATTCAGGACAGTATTTTAGAGAAAGTTTACGTTGATCAAAGAAAAACATCGGGGGTTGGCTATGGAAAGCTAGCTATTGGAGATCCGCAATACATCTATCAACAATATTTAAAAGCCTTCAAAAAGGGCGTTTACAACTACATCAAAGAAGAGCAGGGGCTAAGCGGCCAGCAAACAGTCCCCAGGAAATATTTTTCCGGAGGTGCTGATTTTGTCCAAACATCATTGATCGTAGGCCATACGATTACGAGGATTAATTCAATAGACCTGCCCCAAGATGCGGGTCTTGAAAAGTTGGAAGTGGATGCGGTGCCCGAATCTGTAAATGATGATAAAGCTACGATTGCGCCCACTTCCATGACATTGGGGGGATTTGATATTTTAAAGGCTGCGGTCGGTGGGTACCTGGGAGATTCTTTAATATCAGCTTTTGAGAGTGGTGATGAGCGATTACAAAAGAGGCTCTTAGATGTGGTCCGTGAATGGTGCGGAATCAATAATATTGCAGTTTTAATTCCTTTTGTTCAGAAATATCAAATAGAAAATTTTGTGAAGAGGTACGCTATGAGATTGAATAGATCCGATGGGGTATGGTCCAGTCCACCTGCAAAGATCAATCTTCTATTATCTTTATTTCCGGATCTTGTGGAAAATCATCTGAGTAATACCGCGATCGAATTATATTTTGCGGGCCAAATGAAAAAAGGAAAGCTAAGAGTTTCCCTTAGAGAACCAATTTATTCTTGGGTTCGAGAACATAGTGTCATCATTCAAAAAGCTGTTGAAATCATTAACAGCAATTATGTGGATCAGGCAATGAATGCGCTAGTTTCGTCTGTCACAAAAAGTGAGGTGGCGATGAGTGAAAAGTCGAGCGCAAATTATACAGGGGCAGTGTTCCCAAAGGAAGGATACTCGATAAATTTAAGTAGAAATACAAATTCTTTATTTGCTCCAGAGAGTTTGACAGTTTCTCTGTATAAGGACCAAAAATTGCAGAGCGATCAGATTTTGTTCTACATCTTTCCCAAACAAAGAGTTATATATATCAGTCTTTTTTCCCCTAGGTTTCCCCATGAACGTTTAGGTCGTGGACGCGCTCTTTTAAGGTCGATTTTGAACTCCAATGAATATGCTGGTTTTCATGTTATTGCTAGTGCCAATAGTTTTTTCAGAGGTTCTTTAAGACAAATGCCGGATTTTAATTTTGAAGAAAGTGAATTCCCATTGGGTCTTGAAAAAAGAAGAAAATTTGTTAATTTAATGATTAAGGGTTTTGTGGGAGGTTTAAAATCGAGTTATCAGAGACAGTTACGTGAATGGATATCGAAATCTAACGTTTACGGAGTGGTGCCAGGACAAGGGGAGAAGGCTAATGCGGCGATGGCGATCAATGATGCCCAAAAAATAATTAAGAAATTATTTTTTGAAGACGAATTGGCACGGTCCTGGAAGCTGCAACGAGTGGAGAGTCAAGACGATGGTTATTTGATTGAACCCAATATAAAATTCATGGCCAGAGTTTGGCTGCCGCATTTTCGACAGAGTATTCAGCAAAAAGGTATTTCACTGTCAGACTTTAGGAAAAAACTTGATAAGGGAACATTGGATAGAGAAACAATAAGTTTACTTAAGGTCCCTCTTGAATACGGAGAAAATGTGATGTCTTTAAACCTGGTGTCTCTAAAACAAAATAATGGGATAGCCAATGATGTCATAGAACATGAATTAAAAAGAAGGATCCAATTGCTGGTAAAAAGTGGCAGCCGTCAAATTACTATATGCTTGGGTGGGACACTTTTTGGTGAAGTCCAGTATGCGGTAGAATTAGTAGAGAAAATTTTAAGACAAGTGGCTGAAGAAGCCGGAGAATCTAATGTAGATCAATGGATCAATAATAGATGGGATGTCAAAATCAAAGCATTGAGCATTAATACCCTCTATTTATTTGATTTGAGTCAGAAATTGCATTCTAGTAAAAGTATTGTCCATAAAAATTGGGTGGAGCTTGAGTATATGGACCTTTTGGATGTTCGGCAGTGGCCACGTTTAATAGAGGACCCTGCTGACTTATTCTTAGTATCTCGAAGCTTATATCTTGGGTCATGGGATTATTTTGATAGAAGCATCAGAATAAAGGGTTTAATAATGGCCTTTCTCCATAATGCTAAACACTTCGTTAAACGAAGAGCTCTTTTTGTTACGGAGATACCTTCCGTTAAAAATACGAGTGGCTATGAATCAGTTTCGATCCCTCCTGGATTTGTAGAAGTCATACAAAATGGGAACAGAACTGGTGTCTACGTAGATAGGGCACAGGCCATTAATAAAGTTAGAGCAAGAAATAGATTGCATCCCGCGTGGCCTATAAGCGGCAATGGCTCGGAAAATAGGAACGGGGGTATCGACCTAACTTCTGATAAAGCCCTTTTGGTCCAAAACAACGGCCAAGCTATTAAATTCCACATTGATCCGTCCCAGTTAAGAAAACTGGAAAACGCTCCAGGCTTTGCGCCCGTGATTATCAATATGCAGCCAATAGTTGATATTCGGGGGTTTTTGGGGATTAATACGATAACGAATGGCAGCTTTTCGAAGCCAGCCAATGATAATCAACCTGCAGTTGCCCTAAGGGCGGCCTGAGAAGTTTATTTCCCATAAATAATTTTCAACTGAGCAACTTTTGGAAATTCTGGATAAAATTCTCCTTGCGGCCCAGTAAATCCATTTCCAGATCTTTTGATTACAATCGCAGTATATCCGCCATGATTATTGGGAATATTGATGGTAAAGGCATTTGGTTCAAGGGCCGGTTCTGCTGGTAGCTGAGTAATTTGTGTAGTTGGTGGCAAGATTTGAGGTGCTGTCAGATTTCTGATATACGGACTGTCATCCGTAAAATCCGGTTCAACTCCGGGGAAATCAGCATATCCAGGAGTGTAATAGGTATCAATGGCATACGAATAGGGAATGTCCCGGCCGCTGCCATGATAATCCCAATAACCGCCATAATTACGCCAGGCAAATGAGGTGCTGGAGTTTATCAGCAGGAGAAATAAAAGACAAATGGGGAATGTCTGTTTAATGTGCATATCAAGGAGTTTTCTGTGTACGTACTTAACATAACATATATTATAGGTAGTTAATGGGGCGAGTTTTGAAGGGCTGGATTTGAATCTTTTTTGCGCCCTGAGCCGGCTTCCTTTTTAGAGTGTCATTCCCGCGAAAGTGGGAATCCATTTTTAGGAATCCAGTCAGGGCTTACGCTCGTCAGCCCCTTCGCCCATGGAACTCCTTTTCTTTATTTGTCATTACTTGAGAAAAAACTTCAAGCTTCAGTTGAAGTCTCAAATGTTCAGGAATGCATAAATGCAGCGCTCCTGAATCAGCCAAAGCATTCACCTTAACCGGCTTAATCCTGGCATTTCTAGGGTTTTTAAGCACGATTTTCGTATGAACCAAGCCCATATGACGACTCCCTCCTGTTGATTGATATTTGCGCAGGGGGAGACGCTTGATTAATTTTGGTGTTTTTGCTTTGGGGGAAAGCTTGATCATAGGATTAGACTACTGCTATTGATGATTTAGCGCAAGCCTTTAATTAAGTAGGAATCAAGTCAATACTAAGCCTTGCTTTTAAAGCTACAGCAAGCCGCATAAGGGTATTGATATTAATACGCGTATTATTTAAATCTTCCAAACGTGAGATCGTCTGTTGAGTGGTCTTAACTTTCTTTGCTAATTCTGCTTGGCTTAAATGCCGCATTTGCCTCAATTGGGTGATTTTCCAGCCAATTTGAAGGCGGGTTAATTCATCTTCATAACTTTTTTTAAATTTGGGGTCTTTTTTGAATTGTTCATCCAAATATTGATCAAATGATTTTGGAACGATGACTTTTTTTTTCATGGCTTCACCTATCTTTCTTCCAATTTTAGTAAATTAATCAACCCCTGGTCAAATCGTTTTTGAAAATCTATTATTCTATACTTAGCTTTTAACATATCTTCTAGTAGCACATCATCTGTGCTTTTATTGAAACCATGCAATAGGACAATATAGTCTTTAAACATATACGCATAAATCACCCGAGCCTGTTTACCAAAATGAACTACTCTAAGTTCATACAGACCATTTTGTAAATAATCAACATATGGCCTCCTTAATTCTAACCAATATTCTCCGAGTAATGCTATCCTAGAAGCTACTTTCTTTCTAGTTTTAGAATCTAGTTCATCTAAAAATTCTTCAACCGGCCGTTGGTTTCTTTCATCTTCATAAAATACGACTTTCTTTTTCATTCTGCCCCTTTGGGCCTATTTAAAATATACACTATTTATGATGTAATGTCAATAATACATTACATCTTATTTAATGTATAAACTAATAGGCATTTAAAAGATGTTTTGGTTAGTATTTTTCTTGAGGGGGATTGAATTGATTTTATTACTATCCGAAGGGGGTTCGGATTTGATACCGGTTACTATATTATCAAATTTCTACTCAACCTCAATGATTTTATTTCGGGAACTATGTCC
>CAZKUL010000031.1:0-23299 GCA_964555945.1 uncultured Planctomycetales bacterium | reverse complement strand
ACAACTTCAACAGCCAACAGCGGGACACTCTATGAATGTGTAGTGAGTAATGTCTCAGGAAGTGTCACCAGTAGCCCAGCAAGCTTAACAGTCAAAGCAGCTGTGAGTCCAAGCATCACCACTCAACCAAACAATGTGACAGTCCTAGCGCCGGCATCGGCAACCTTTAAAGTCACAGCAACAGGCACACCCGCGCCGACCTATCAATGGATGCAAGAAGCTCCTGGTACCGTCACATTTACGGTTATTCTTGGTGCAACGAGCTCAAGTTATACGCAAGGAACGACGACAACAGCTGACAGCGGCACACTCTATGAATGTGTTGTTAGCAATGTGGCAGGGAGCGTTACCAGCTCCACGGTGTCGCTCACGGTCAATGCGTCTCCTGGCATTACATCGCAACCTGTGGATGTGACGGTCACAGCACCGGCGACAGCGACCTACACAGTGGTCGCAAGCGGCACACCACCACTCCTTTTCCAATGGTCGCAAAATGTCAATAATCAGGGTTTATATACGAATATCCCAGGAGCTACAAATGCGTCGTATACAATACCAACGACAGCGGCGAATAACAATGGGACACTCTATGAATGTTTGGTCACCAATGCCTACGGCTACATCTATAGCACCACAGCAAGATTGACAGTTAATTCACCTCTTGCCGCGCCAGTCTTAAATTCAGCGTCTGCTGGAAATGCTCAAGTCATTTTAAACTGGACACCGGTTGCAGGGGCAACAGGTTATTCGGTTAAATATGGGACAATTGCTGGGAATTATGGGACCTTGCTTGACGCTGGCAATAGCACAAGCTATACGGTGACAGGGTTAACAAATGGGATCACCTATTATTTTGTAGTTGAGGCGGTAAACGCAGGAGGAACAAGCGCAGATTCCAATGAATTAAATGCCTTGCCAGATGTAAATGCTGTGAAGCCTGGTATCGTTTATCAGAATTTTGAGCCTGACAATGGCCTGCCTATTAATACGTGGCCAGTGGGCGGGGCCAGCGTCAGTATTGTCGACAGGACCGATGCAGTCCATTCCGGCCAGAACGCACTTAGAACTTCCAGCACGAGCAATTGGACAGGTTTTGGCGTTCAAGCAGGGGCTTCAGGAGATCTTGATATCAAACAAACTTACAATGACCGATTATCTTTTTGGATTTATGCCCGTCCCACACGCTTGTGTTACATTTACGGCTGTGGGCCAGGGACTGATAATACCGTTGGGCTTGTCTTCTATGATAGTAACGTTTATAGCAAGGGTTTTGAAGTTTGGACCACACAAACAGCGGCGTATTCACAATGGACCAAATTAAAAATTCTCTTTAGCCAGCTCCCATCAGATTTTGACCTGCACCATGTGACCAAAATCGAATTTAAGAATTATATGCCCGGGGACTATTATTTTGATGATATCCAGGCCCAGCGGGAAGACCATATCTATCAGAATTTTGAAATCGAGGAACGCAGCGGTTCAACGGACAGTGAATATGGCTGGAAATGGAACGATGTGGATACCGCAGCTATTTCTGCAATCGGGGAACCTGCCTATGAAGGGGCCCATTCCTGGAAATTAGTTTCTACTGGAAACTGGTCAGGGACTGGCATCCAATCCGGTGAAAAAAGGTATTTTAACAATGCCGGGAGCATAGAACAATCATTTTGGCATGTGGACCTTTCTCCTGAAGTCAATGACCGTTTGAATTTTTGGGTTTATGCCTTGCCTGCCAACGGGATGGACAATAATGTGTCGATTCAATTTTATGATAACACCTTGCACAGTACAGATGATACCAAGGTGGCTTATTGGCCTAAAACAGCAGTGGTCAGCGGCCAATGGACGAGAGTGACGGTCCTTTTTAGTGATTTGTTAAAAATAGCACCAGACCTTAATCTTAAGGACATTAATAAAATACAATTCCAGAATTATTGGCCTGGGACTTTTTATTTTGATGATATCGAGGCCACAGGCCCAGTGCCAGTGCTCAGTCCAACCTTGCTCAATGGCAATAGTGTCCAATGGCAAGGTGTCGAAGGGAACCACAATTATCGATTACAAGAAAGCGCCTCAGGCAATGACGGCACCTGGAAAACAATTTATTTGGGGCCGGAAACTCATTTCTTGCTAGATCACATCGCAAAAAACTTCTTGCGCGTGCGTTGGGAAGATATTCCCGTAGACTTAAATTCTGTGATTTATACCTCGCCATGGTCTGATGTTGTCGAGTTGATATCACCATCGGTCAACTTGAATTATAAGCAACTTCAGAACGGGCAATTAAATTGGACGCCGATTCCCCAAGACGTATCTTATGAAATACAATCCGCCACATCGAATTTCGGTCCTTGGGCGACAATATACAGTGGAGGTGCTTTAGATGGCACAGGCCAAACATTAAATGCTGCTTTGGGCCAATGGTACCGCATCCGGGCCGAACAACAGGACAGCCGTGGCGTTGTTATTGGCCTGACACCTTGGAGCAGGCCGCAATTATATAGTCCAGGTAATGGCTATGTAAAGGCCGTGGATACCGTGATCAAAGACAAGGATGGCAATGGCGATATCTTAAGTTTAAATGGGGTTAATTTAGGATCATTTTTAGTGATTGAACCATGGATGTCAGGATTAGGTTCTGGCGATACTCCGGCCCTGCCGGATGACTGGACCATCCGTCAGACATTATCAACCCGCTTTGGTGATACAAATGCCCAGTCCTTGATACTTGGCTATCAAAATTCCTATATCAACACCTACGATTTCGATTATTTGTTAAAACACCATATCAATTTAGTGCGTATTCCTTTTTATTACCGGAATTTACAAGATGATAATGGCCAGTGGATACTCAATAACCAAGGTCAAATAGATTTTAGTGTCCTTGATCGCCTGGTTGATGGGTTATCTGACCGTGGCATTTATGCGGTATTGGATCTGCATGGGGCACCGGGTTTACAAAGCGCGGACACCAATACGGGACGAGGGGGTATCAACAAACTTTTTGCGCCTGATGGAGACATCTACCGTTCGCGTACCGTTGACTTATGGCATCAAGTGGCCGCGCATTTTAAAAACAACCCGTGGGTTTTGGGTTATGATTTATTAAATGAACCCATAGGGGTCCAATCAGATTTCTTGTCCCTGGCAGATCTGTATGACCGCTTGTATCAAGCCATACGTTCCGTGGACCCCAAGCATCTGATCATTATGGAAGGGGTTTGGTATACAGATCCCAATACTAACCAGGAAACAGTGGATTGGGGGACACTGCCTAATCCACAGGTCAGAAATTGGACGAATATCATGTACCAATTCCATTTTTATCATTGGGATTATGTTGATGCCAATGGTAATCTGCAAAAAGCAGATGAAAACTTTGATTCGCATAAGAGTTTTATTGACCAAAAAATTGCGACAGCCCAAACAATCCAGCCCCAATATGATGTGCCAGTCATGATCGGCGAATTTTATGGTTTCGGGCTTAAAGCTGTATGGGATTATTATATCCAGAATTTTAACACTCAGCATTGGAGTTGGACATCTTGGTCGTATAAATACCATGACAGTCCTTCCAATTGGGGCCTCATGAACCATGTTAACTACAATGAAAGCCTGCCTAGTTTTCAAAATGACACGTACGCGGACCTTCAACGCAAATTGTCTGAATATGGGACAAGTGATTTTCACGCGCCTAATGTGACGTTACAGAATATGATAGAAAAAAGCTCCAAATCATTAGAGCCTTATCCGTTGGTTGTCCCTTATATCACACAGGTGTCCATGTTATTTTTAGCACCAGGCCAGGATTTTACCATCACAGGAAGGAATTTTGGCACTCCAACAAGCAATAGCACTGTGCAGTATAATGGATCGATAATACCTGTCATTTCCTGGGGTGATACATCGATCCATGTGTATTTGACCGGTAATCAAGCCACAGGTTCTGGTCCATTGACCGTCACTACTGATAATGGCACAAGCAATGGGGTGGACATAATCGTAGCTCTCCCAGATGCGGATGCCCAAAGTCCGTCCTACAATTCAACAAATACAAGTCTTCCCGAAACGTTTCTCGATACCTTCGAGCGCTGCGATGGCAGGCCCCTTGGCACCCACGGGTGTGTTTAAAGGGTCATGTATGAAACTATCTGATTTTATAGCGCAGTTTTTGAGTGAGCAGGGGATTGGGCATGTGTTTGGGGTCTCGGGGGGGGCGATCATTCATTCGATTGATTCGGTGGCACGCCACCCGCAGATGAGCTTTGTCTGTGTCCAGCATGAGCAGGCAGCAGGGGCGGCGGCGGATGCGTATTGGCGCACCAGCGGCAAGGTGGGGACTGTGATGGTCACCTCCGGGCCTGGGGCGACTAATTTGACGACGAGCATCTGCAATGCTTATTTTGATTCCATCCCTATGCTCTGCATCTGCGGGCAGGTGACGACCCCGCGTCTTCGTCCAAGTACCCAATTGCGGCAAAAGGGTTTCCAGGAAACAGACATCATTTCTTTGTTTAGCTCCATTACCAAATACGTTTATCGGGTGATGGACCCAATGGACATCAAATACCAACTTCAAAAAGCCTTGTACATCGCCCAAGATGGCCGTCCAGGGCCGGTGGCTTTGGATATCCCGGATGACCTTCAGCGCATGGATATTGATGTGAGCAAGCTCAAAGAATTTGTGCCTCCGTCAGCTATCAAACCCAAAGATAATATCAAAGATATTCAAACCTTGCTTGCGTGGCTGAAGGCAGCCAAGCGTCCCTTGGTCATTTACGGGGCAGGCATTCGCATCGCAGGTGTCATTGACCCGGCATTGAAATTTATACGCCAATGGGGCTTACCCACGGTATTGACCTGGGGCGGCAAAGATATCATGACCTTTGATGATCCGCTTAACATGGGAGGTATCGGGGTCGTGGGTCCGCGGGCCGGCAATTTTGCGGCCCAAAATGCCGATTTGATCATCGCGGTAGGTACGAGACTCTCACAAATGGTCACCGGCGGGAAAACGATCCTTTTTGGGCCTCATGCCAAGAAAGTCCTTGTGGATATTGATCCGCACGAGCTAAGAAAATTTACCACCAATGATTTTCATCTGGATTTGGGGATTGAATCTGATTTTCCGTCCTTCTTCCAACAGATGACTGCTTTTGCCAAAGAGGAAAAGGTTTCTGATCGCTTCGTGACCTGGCGTGCCCAGATAAATACGTGGGAGAGACAATATCCTGTTTGTCCCATATCCAAGTATGAACGTCACGATTTTGTGGACGGACATGTTTTTGTTAAAACGATTTCAAAGCTGAGCCGTCCGGGAGATGTTTACATTGCGGATACTGGGGCGAATATCTCATGGACCTTGCAAGCCATTGAGTTAAAGGCGGACCAGCGTATTTTTTCAGCCTGGAACCACACGCCCATGGGCTATGCCTTGTCTGCGGCCATTGGGGCGGCCATGGCCGGTCGTCAGAGGATATTGTGTTTGACAGGGGATGGCGGGCTTATGATGAACATTGAGGAATTGGCCACCATCCGTCGGTATAATCTGGACGTCAAATTGTTCATTTTTAATAACGGCGGCCATTCCATCCAAAAGCAAACCATTGATACCTGGCTTAATTCAAATTATGTGGGTGTGGATGAACGCAGCGGCTTGAGCTTTCCGGATTTTGTGAAAACAGCCCAATCATTCCATTTGCCCGCTTTGCGGGCGTCTAACCATGATGAGCTTGAAGGCGTCATTACCAGGGCATTGACCACCTCAGGTCCTGTTGTGTGTGATATCATCATAGACCCCAACCAGAAAATTGAACCGATGTTAAAATTTGGTTCAGGTCTTGAGGACTTAAACCCCAAATTGCCTGCCGAAGAAATTTCCCGGATCATGAAAGTTTCCGTATGAACAATGGCGTCACAATTGTTATACCCGCTTTCCGTGAAGAAGCAAACATTGAGGCGGCGATTGATAGTGCCCGCGGCGCCGCACAACAGGTGACCCAGGATTATGAGATCATTGTCGTCGATGACGGCAGTCCCGATAAGACAGGGGATTATGCGCGCCTCAAAGCCCAAACGGACGCCAATATCCGGGTCGCGGTCAACGCGCGCAATGAAGGGTTTGGGTATTCATTTGCCCGTGGGGTCAAGATGGCCAGTAAAGAATTCATCACGGTATTTCCCGGAGATAACGATATGTCTCCCGTTTCTTTAAAGGATTTGCTGGAGGCCCGCGGTTCGGCGGACATTATCATCTCCTATATGCAAAAGACAAATAAACGTTCTTTTTTTCGACGGGCCGTTTCAAAAATATTTGTAGTTGTCATGAACCTTCTTTTTGGGCTTAGATTAAAGTATTACAATGGTGCTTTCATCTGCCGCACCGCGTTGCTTAAAGCCATTCCCATCAAGTCGACCGGTTTAGCGGCCCTGGCCGAATGCATTGTGCGGCTTCTCAAAGGGGGGGTCTCATGGCGCCCTATTTATTTTGAGCACGTGGGTCGCCGTCATGAAAAATCTAAGGCATTTAACATCAAAAGTGTTAAGGCGGTTTTATCAACAGTCTGGATTTTATGGCGGGACATCTATTTTTCCGCTCCTCAAGAAATATGCACAACTTGAGTTTGGAAAATTCTTATTACCATCGACCATGTCATCCTGAGGCCTTTAGGCCGAAGGATCTTAAGGCGTCTAAAGATTCTTCGTCGCTATCGCTCCTCAGAATGACAAAACCTATTAAAATATGCCAAACTCAAAATTCTTAATATCAGGGATTATGGGCCTCGTTGTGCTGATCGGCCTGTTTGTCCGGTTTTATCATATCGGGGAGAACCAATTTCTCTTCTATGATGAGGGCATGTATTTAGGTTATAACAGGGCCTTTTTGGATTTGGTCGCCAACAATCCGCCTCATGATATTCATGAGTGGGGCATCATCCTTTCGTTAATGTTTAAGACCGCTTTGACCACAGCCAAAGCCTTATGGTTTTTTATCCTTAATTTGCGTGTTTTTCTTTTTGGGACACAAGCCTGGTATTTTGCCAGGCTCGTTTCGGCTGTTAGTGGCATCGGGACAGTGGTCCTGGTATTTTTCTGGGCTAGACGCTATTTTGGTTCCCTAAGGATAGCCGTTTTGAGCGCCCTCATATTATTGATATTACCCAGTCATGTCTTTTATTCGAGGTTAGGCATGCAGGAGGCGTTAAGCACCTTATTATTCTTAGGCGGCATCCATGTGTATATGCTGCGTGAACGTATCAGCTGGCCATTTTTTGTTTCAGCTTTATTATTGGCTTGCGTTTATATGACCAATTATCGCATGATCATTGCTCCTATTTTCATCGCTTTTATTGAATGTTTCAATGCCTTTGTATCATCCAAAGGCATTAATTGGCAAAAGACAGGCATTTTCTTTGCTTCGTTTTATGGCCTTGTGCTTTTGGTGGGCAGTTTGTATGGAGGGGTCAATCTTCACGTCAACTTTGCATGGATGTTTCATCAGGCCCAGGATGCCGGAGGTAAATTTAATCCCGTTAATTTTTTGTCGTATCCCTATTATGTCATTGCTTTGGAAGGGTTTTTTTTTGGCTGCCTTTTTTGGGCGAATGTTTACCTGATTAAGCTCAAGGAATACCGGAAGCTTTTGCCTTTTGGCATCGCGGTCTTTCAAATGTTGATGTTTTCGTTTGCGGCAGAAAAAGGGGCCAGGTATTTATGTGTGGTGCTGCCTTTTATGGCGGTTGCAGTCGCCGTGGTCATTGATGATGGGTGGCAGCGATGGCCTAAGGCGAGGCGATGGTGGGTGGGGGCAGTCGTCTTGGCTGCAGGGGGAATGATTTATCTTTCAGGCTCTTTGGCCATGGCACGCACGGATTATGAAAATGCGGTGCGCTTTATCACTGACCACGACCCGCAAGCTGTTATTGTCACCACCCAGCCATTGCTGGAGGGGCTTTTTATGAGTGATGAGAAGCGTATGGTAGCCTGTCCCACGGATTTGTACTCACTGGTTAAGTTGTACAAGCAGGGGGCCAGGTATTTGATTATTGATCCCCAGGCCTATATTTCGTGGACAACCGATGGGAGGCGATTTTCACCCCCATTGGATGATTTTCTAGACGTCACGCTCAAAGATGTCCAGCCACTCCAAACTTTCCCGCATTTAAACAAAATCCTGTTAAAAAGGTTTGTTTTAGACCATAATGAACAGATCGTAGATTCGCTTAAGTTTTTAGCACAGGCCCAGGTACAGGAGTATGGAAAAATACGGGTCTATGATTTAGGATCAGTATTTTCTGTTCTTCAACATGCTCATGTTCACTAAACAAACCTCCGCTTTTTGTATTGCAGCGGTGGATTTTTGTTATAATACGAAAGATTCGAATTTCAAATGGGCAATCCAAGCGTGGATAAACAGGTGTTATATTAAGTATTCGGCACATTCAGGAATTTTCTGCCAAATGTCTGCGAGGATTTACAACAAAAATGTTCCAAATAAAGAGAGTCTATTAGAACATTTTTGTTGTAAACCGAAGCAGACGGCAGAAATATTCCGTGCCGAATACTTAATATAACACCTATTTATCCCTTAGTTGGTTAGGGGGATTTTAAAGTGACGTATAAAGAATTTACCAGCCAGATTGAGAATTTTGACGGTCTGTACAGTAAGGACATCAACGAGTCTTCATACTTTTCTTTTCCTATTGCGCCGATCCTGGAGGCTGAGAGTAAATTGGCCGACAGTGCACAAAAGTCCATTGCTTATTTCTCGATGGAATACGGCCTTGCTCCCAGCATTTATAATTCCTTCCATCTCAACCGTCCCATGAGTGAAAAAAATAAATTCTTTAAACATCAGGTATTTTCCAATTATTGGATTTCAGATTACGTATTTAAGATCAACATCCATAAAATGCTGGATATCCCTATTTATAGCGGCGGGCTTGGTGTGCTGGCCGGGGATACGGTCAAAAGCATGGCGGACATGGGATTGTCGGTGATGGCCCTTGGTATTTTGTGGAACAAGGGCTATTTCAAACAAAATTTTTGGTATAAATACGGCCAGGTCCCGGAAGAACTTTCCTGGGACCCTCTATCTTACCCAGGCTTGATTCCTTTAAAAAACAAGATACGGATGAAAACCAAACAAGGCGACCTTGTGTTGCGGTTATGGAAATATTACGTCTATAGCCACGATAAAAGGAATGTCGTTCCGCTGGTACTCATGGATTCAAATCTTCCTGACAATAACGAACATTTTCGTAAATTAACGGACCAACTTTACCGCAGTGACCAGGTCTTTTGGCGTATTTTGCAACGCTCGATTTTAGGCATCGGTGGCATGAAGGCCATTGATGAGCTAAAGGTGCAGATCGATACCTATCATTTGAATGAAGGCCACGCGGCGTTTGCGTTGGTGGAGAAATATATCCAGTTAAGCGATAAGTCGCGCATGGAGACAGAAAAGAAAAAATTTGTTTACACCTGCCATACGCCCGTAGCCGCGGGACACGACCGTTTTCAAATCACTGATCTCCAGGAGATTTTTACGGACAATTATGTGGATGCGGCCAAGAAATTCGGCAAGGAACTTCCCAGCTCCAAAGATGTCAACTTAACGCACATTTGCCTGGATAATTGCCGTCACGTGAATGCCGTGGCGCAAAAGCATGGGGAGATCATGCGTTTGCAGTTTCCGGCCTTTGCCAAGCGTATTGATGCCATTACCAACGGCGTCCATGCGCATACCTGGGTGTCGGAGAGTTTTGCAAACCTTTTTGACAAATATGCTTCTGTTTTTGGTGACTGGCGTGCCGACCCCAACCGGCTCAAGGAAGCGGGACAGCTTATCAGGGACGAGAATTTCCGCAGGGACATATTTCAAGCGCATCAAGTCAATAAACGTCATTTATTAAATGTGGTCAGGCATTGGAAATTGCAGGAAGATATTTTGACGATTTGCTGGGCGCGCCGGATAACCAATTATAAAAGACCGTCTTTATTGTTCCATCATATCAAGGAAGTCTTGAGCATTGCCCATCACGTAGGACCATTGCAGATCATTTTCGCGGGGAAGTCCCATCCCATGGACACGATGGGGGCGACCCACATCCAGAATATCATGGAGCATGTGGACCAATTAAATAAGCACTTTAAATCGGTCAAGGTCCTTGTGTTGGAAAATTATGACACCTATTTTGGTAAACTCCTGACAAATTCGGTGGATGTTTGGCTCAATAACCCTCTGCCGCCCTTCGAAGCTTCAGGGACCAGCGGCATGAAGGCCATTCTCAATGGGGTCGTGCAGCTGTCGACCCTGGATGGATGGGTGGTCGAGGCTGAACATGATGATATAGGCTGGATTTTTGGCTATCGGCATAAGGGCCCGGAAATTGGTGATGAGGGCGAACTGCGCCTGGAAGAGGATTCCAAAGCCTTATATGCCGCGCTTAAGGATGTGACCGGCCTTTATTACCGCACGAATAAAAATGGCGCCATCGACATCCATAGCCCCTGGATCGACAAGATGATCCATTGTGTCCGCCGTGGAGGCTTCTTCAACACCCAGCGCATGGTGCAGGAATACAAGGCCAAAATGTGGTCTTAGCTTGATAATCTGGGAACAAACAATTTTTTGGAAAAACTAAGCACCTTTGTTTCAAGGTTATTTGTAAGTGTTTAGCTAACCATGTCATTCCGGCGAAAGCCGGAATCTTTTCTATAGTTTAAAGACCCCGGCTTTCGCCGGGGTGACATATACCGCTAAACATTATCGGTTATTTTTTTTCTTGTTTTGGTTCATCACTTATGATACACTTTTTACAGGAGGGTTAATTATGGCTACTAAAAATCCCAGATTAAATGTTGTGCTAGAGCCGGCGTTAATGAAGGGTGTTGACCATTTAGCTAAAGCCCAGGGGGTGTCTTTATCGACCATGGCGAGAGACTTGATCAAAGAAGCCTTGGAAACCTACGAGGATGGTCAATGGCAAAGGATCGCTCAAAAACGCGAAATGACTTTTTCCGGAAAAAAGGCACTCACGCACGATGAGGTCTGGAAATAGTGGAGTACCGGCCGTTTTATCATCACGATATCCCCGATGATTTAGCTGACATTCCTGCAAACATAAAAGACCGTATTCGCAAGGCCATTGAAACGCGTCTTTTAATAGATCCGGTTAGCTATAGTTTACCTTTGCGAAAAAGCCTTCAAAGTTATCGGAAACTGCGTGTGGGGGATTTCAGGATAATCTATCGCATTGAAGGTAAGGAAATCGTCATATTTAAAATCTGTCACCGCAAGGTTATTTACCCTAAGGTTTTGGTTCGTTTGGGCAAGCGGTGAGTTTAAAGTTACTTCCAGTAGTCCCGGTGCAGTGTTAGCTTAATATTGACATTTCCGCGTGAATAATCCTTCAAAAGTCTTTTCAAAACCCCGAAAGATATACGACATTTCAGTTTGGCATTGCGATGGTAAAATAAATTTGATTTTTACCATCTAAATATGCCATACTTTTATTAAATCTATATACAGTAGCCGATTCCCAAAGAAATGTTTAAACGTATAAGCAAAATTATTGTTATTAGCGTCCTGGTGAGTTTTATTGTCTCATCAGTGCAGATGCCGGTTTTTGCCCAAATAGACCCGTTGCCATTTATGCCGGCACCTGGGACCATGGTAAATTTAAGCCCTGAATTCACACCCGCCTATTTAAAGGGGATAGTGATTCACCCTAAAGAACCTCTTAAATTTGACTTCATCATTTATAAAGGCGACAAGCCTTTAAGCGATTCCCAAAAAAGGGAAGAATATACCAAGTTGACCAAATACTTTTTAGCCTCGCTTGCCATTCCTGACGATGATCAATGGGTCAATCTTTCGCCCTATGAAAAAGACCGGATTATCAAGGATGATTTTGGCAAGACAGAAATGGGCCGCGATTTGTTGGCCCAAGATTACATGCTCAAGCAGATTACAGCATCTTTAATCTATCCAGAAAATAATCTGGGCAAAGAATTTTGGAGCAAGGTCTATGCCCAAGCCCAAAAGCAATATGGAACAAGCAATATCCCGGTCAACACCTTCAACAAAGTCTGGATCCTTCCTGACGACGCACTTATCTATGAAAAAGGGAACACGGCCTATGTTTTAAAGAACCATTTGAGGGTCATGCTGGAAGAAGATTATTTATCATTAGCAAAACACGAAGGCCAACCAGGGGACATGTTCAAGTCAGAATTACAAGGAACGTGTCCCCAAGCAGGTTGCCAACCGAGTGAACCTTTGAATCTGAAAGCACCCCAGGGAGACACCCATTACGCCACACCCCCCATCCATTCCATCGCCTCCCAAATCATCAAACAAATCGTCCTCCCCGAACTCCAGCGCGAAGTCAACGAAGACAAGAACTTCGCCCCATTAAGACAAGTCTATAGCGGCATGCTTTTGGCTACCTGGTTTAAACGCACCCTTAAGCAATCGTTATTAGGCCAAATTTACGCTAATAAGGGCAAAGTCAGGGGTATTGACCAGGACCCTCGTACCAATGAAGAGATTTACCACAGGTATTTACAGGCGTACAAAAAGGGAGTGTTTAATTTCATTAAAGAGGATGTCGACAAATACACGAATGAGACGATACCAAGGAAGTATTTCTCGGGAGGGGCAATTGATTTTAATGCGGTGCAAGCTATCCTCCATGTGAACCCCATCCGCTTAATTAATAAGTTAGCTTCTAATCAAGAACATGATGCAGCTCAAATATTGTCTCAACGGGCGGATGTTGTTTTAGAAGTTTTTAATCGTGCTAGAGGGAAGACAGATGAGCAGATGACGGGGGGACAAAAGGATGGGGCGATGAGATCGGTAGATTATTTTGCAGATCAGCCAATAGGTGGTCCCAGTTACGAGAATATAAGGGCCAAAAATAAAAAGTGGGTTGTATTTCCAAGAGGTTTACATTTACCAGAAAAGATTAATGTGGTGGATCAGGACAATGATAAATTACCAAAAGATGTTTATTTAAAATTTGAAGCTGATACTGGAATAGAAGGGTTTATTCGTATTGAGTATTTTAAAAATGGGGAAAGGATGCGGTTTGGGCATATTGCTTTATTCTGGAATGAGAAGAGTTTAGCGTGGGTAGTAGAAGGGCATTATATTGAGAGCAAGGATGCGAGAGGGAATGGCATTGGAGGAAGTACAATAAAGTTATTGGGTAATTATTTTGGTGTTTTAGCATCGGCACATCAGTCGTCCACAGAAAGTGATGCTATAGAAATGTGGAAAAGGATTGGTGCAGAAAAAGAAGAATACGCGCAGGGTCTTGAAGCGTTCTTTTATCGTAATAAGAAAGCAGAGGAGGCTATGACATCAGAAAGGCGAGGGGATCATGCCGTGGCTAATCAAAGGGATACAGCAGTTGTGACGCAAGGGGCACATAAGGCGATGATCCATGATTTAAAGAGTGATGCTGATGTCCTTTTGAACACCCTTTGGGACACGGATATTCCTGGGACTAAAGTGAATTATACCGTGGACGGTCGACAAAAAACAGTGGCAACTCGACGTGCGTTGGCGGAGGCAGCGGCAAGGCAACGGTCCATCAGGCTGTCTAAGGTTGTTAGATTGGAAGATTTTAGGAGGGACATGAAAACGCCCCCCAACCAACCGCCCGATGATTTTTTAGTTCCAGCAACAAGGGTAAAATTGGCAACTCTCATTAGTTGTATAGAAAGGTTTGAGGCGCTGATCAACTGGAGCGCAAATTATAAAGCTCCCAATAGCCCCGCAACCCCGGTGCAAAGAATTTATTTTAAAGACAAAATCCTATTGTGGCCCATTGTTGTTGGTGCGGCGCTTTCATCCAATGAGGAATATATCATGAAATGGCTGGCAGGTAAGATCATTGATCGTTTTGGAGGACATTTGAAGATTGAGCATTTGCATTACATTGTCCACTACGATCGTGAAATAACGAATTTGGAAGGGGAGATTTTAGCCTATCTGGCAGAAACAAGATCAGGCATGGAAAGGGATAAAGGTGATGCGGCGATGGTTGGGCAGAGAAAAAATGTCAAAAAGGACAGAGCAAACACCTTTAAACCTGGTGGTATCGATATGAACGCTGCCAACCTTGCCATGACTATCAAGCGTGATGGCAACGGGGTACCCATTTTTAGCCAGCAAGACCTGGCCCAGCTTGGTCGTAATCTTGAGGGTCTTTTTCCAGTCATTCTTTCCATCAAACCCGCCAGCCAAACGGCGTTGTTTGCTGATCTTTCGGCACATCCTTGATTTAGCTTGTCTTGTCTGTTTTGGGGGTGAGAAGAGGACCTGCTTTATTTCGAAAAGGAGAAAATGTGGGCATAATTTTTTGGCCAAAGCCATAAAAATGTGGCATACTTTCCCTATGTCCGTATTTAAATTTTTTTATAAAATGAGCACGTGTGTGCTTATTTTTGCCTTTTTGAGCTTTTCTCTTCAAGCGCCCCAAGCCCAGGCTGGTGGACCCGGAGTGCCTCTTATGCCGGCGCCAGGGACCCTGGTCCATTTGAGCCCTGCCTATGTTCCCGCGCATTTGATGGGAATGACTATCCATCCTGAGAATGCCTTAAAATTTGATTTTTTGATCCATAGGGGTGATGGGCATTTGTCCCTGGGAGAGAAAAGGCAAGAATACACAAAGCTCGTCAAGTTCTTTTTGGCTTCATTGACCGTGCCTGATAAGGACCAGTGGGTCAATTTATCTCCCTATGAACATAACCGGATCATTGAGGCCAATTTCGGCAAGACGGAAATGGGCCGTGATTTATTGGAAGAAGACTATTTGCTCAAGCAAATAACATCATCGCTCATGTATCCTGAATCTGGGTTGGGCAAAGAATTCTGGGACAAGGTCTATGCAAAAGCCTGGGAAAAATACCACACTACTAATATCCCCGTTAACACCTTCAATAAAGTCTGGATCATTCCAGACCAAGCCATTGTCTATGAAAGCGGCAACAGTGCCTATATCCTCAAAAGCCATTTGAAGGTCATGTTGGAAGAAGATTATCTAGCACTATACAAAAACAATGTAGTGGTGGGTTCCAAACCCACCAAAGAACGGGCAGGTTATGAACCTGCCCCTACAGATAACAATCAATTGGGCTCCACAGTTATCCGCCAAATCATACTCCCCGCCATAGAAAAAGAAATCAACGAAGGCAAGAACTTCGCCCCTTTGCGTCAAATCGTCAGCAGCATGGTCCTGGCCACCTGGTACAAAAAAGCCCTTAAAAAGTCCCTGCTTGGCAGGATGTACGCGGATAAAAATAAAATTCGGGGACTTACGTCATCCAGAGTGCCCAGAACTGCTTCTCACGACATTGAATATATCTACCAGCAATACCTCAAAGCCTTTAAAAAAGGCGTTTATAATTACATTAAGGATGACGAAGATAAATTTAGCCATCACCCCATACCCAGAAAATATTTTGCCGGCGGCATTGTTCATGCCCAAGTTACAAGCATCAGCCCTGCCATGATGAGCCCGGATTTGGCCCAATATGCTGCTGGAGAATGGCAGGAGGCCATGGGCGCGCTGGATGTAGCAAGGTTTGACGCCATACCGAAAATAGACCCGGCGATGCCTACAATACCCCAGACGCCACAGCAATTGAGTGATCGTTTTATAAAATCGAGTTACTTCAATAACCGATTTGTTTTAGAAAGCTTTAGGACATTGGCCACGGGCAGGGAAAGAAGGGCGAGAAATGGTCGGATTATCCTTTACAGCGGGCCGCGCTTAACTTCATGGCATTTGGGTTATATGCTATTAGGCCTGTTCTTGTCTGTAGACGGCACGGACAATATGGTGGTGCATGAAATCAGCAATGATAGAACAAAAAGTGTACAAATTGCCCTTGTAGCCACCCCGCAGGTTAAGGATCCTGATGCATTTCTGGATGCAGAGTTTCAGGCCCTGCAAGAGTCGTGGAAATTTATTTCCCAAGTCATCATTTCAGAGAATGCAGAGAAATTTGCTGACATTATTAGAAGTTTCTATGGTATTTCTGCTGAAGGGGAGTTTCTTAAATCTATGGAAGGATTAAAGGCAGAGATGGAAGGATACCAGGATGAGAATATTAATTTAAGTTTATCGATTGTAGAAAGAAATGACTTTCGTAGACTTTTTAAACTAGCGGAAATTTTAGAGGAGGTTTTAAATGTAACTGATCATTCCCCTCAAGTCTTTGCTCATGGTGTTAAGGAATTTGTCGATCTTAATATTATTCCTATTGATGTTTCTAAAGCGACATCTTTACCCAGACACTTGTTGGAATTCTTTGAAGAAGTTGCCATTAAATTGGGTCTGGATCCGTCGTTTGGTGTCAAAAGAGAAATAGCTCCAGGACTAGGGCATGGGGTCATGGAAGGTAATGTCGTTAATTTGCAAGATATCCTTGGAAATCGAGGAGATCGGTTTGGTAAAATCAGATTTCAAGATGGTACTCAATTAACAGAAGGCCAGCTGGTGGTTTACAATCCGCAGGATGGACTTAGCATTGCCACTGAAATTGAAACGATTTTTAAACCATTATTTTTGAATGGACGCAGGAATTCGAATGGATTCCAAATTTCTCTTGAAGGCATTCCAGAGCCTGTTGTGGTAGAAGATTTAGACCATATACCAGATGAATTTGACGCGGCGATGACGGTTGAGGAAGGGGAGCGGGTACCTGTAGCGGTTTATTTAGCTCATGTCCATAAGAAAGGATTTAAAGGGCCGGTCAGGATCATTTTGAATGTGGATTTAACGGCAACAGGGATTTCGTCCTTCCCCTATGGAAATAATGAATACATTACAAGAGGATGGGTCTATGAAAATGAGACTTCAACTGGCGTGAAATTTCGAAACCAGCAAGCAGGGATTCCACCTCGTGTCATTTATTTTAGAGAAATGATTGACATTATCATGCCAAGGGAAAGGGAACCTCAAGGTATGAGGATCGTCGATTTTACTGACTATGAGGCGGCCGTTCGCAATGGGTATTCAGGCGCTGTGCGGATTGATTTGACAGGGAATATTGACTTGCGTGACCGGAAAGATTTGAAAATGACGCCGGAAGGGACTGTATATATTGAAAATATGAAGCTTATGCTTCAAGATAAAAATTATGTGCTGGGAAATTTTGTGTATTTTAAAGATGGGAATGGGAAAGATTTGCCTTTATATTATCAAGAAATTAAAAAGGTGCACATGCCTGTCGATCATATGACCGTTGCAGATTTTATTAGGGAAGCCAAAAAAATCCCGGCGTCAGGGAAAATCCTTGCGGAAGATATAGGCGAGTTTGGTATCATCTTAAATGGTCATCCCACATGGGCACGGCAGGTTGAAGAAGTAAAGGTGCCCATGTTTAATGGTACTAAGTATTCAGTTAAGGGTTTATGGCTTACAGGCTGGACGATAGAGGATAACAAAGATCCTGTTTTACATGTCACCTTGGCAAGTGAAAGAAATGAATATCCACTTAGGCTTGAAAGGACTTACGGTGAAAATGATATTTACGGGTTTTATTTTGGACCTCATTCCAAGATGCCTCAAAACCAAGCGATGATTACAGATCAACCGGCAGCCATTATGCGCCGGCCCGGCGGTATTGATTTGAATCCCGCTAACCTGGCGATGACAATCAAGCGCGATGGAAAAGGGGTATCCCTGCCATTCAATGAGAAGGACATGGCCCAATTAAGCGGTATGGAAGGCCTTGAACCCCATTTGCTGGGAATATCTCCCGTGACCTCCTTACCCATCGTAAATGAATTTAAGCAGAAAATAATTTGAATTTCATGATACAATTGCAGGCATGAAACAATATTTAGATTTAGTCCGCCATATATTAGATCACGGTGAACAGAAGCGGGACAGGACCGGGACGGGGACGGTTTCTGTTTTTGGATATCAGTGCAGATATGATTTGCGTGAAGGGTTTCCGTTGCTGACCACCAAGAAGGTCTTGTTTGATGCCTTGGTCTATGAATTGTTGTGGTTTCTGCGTGGAAGTACCAATATTAATGATGATTTAACGCAGCATACGCCTATATGGAACGCGTGGGCCCGTCCTGAGGGAGAATTAGGGCCCATTTACGGCTACCAATGGCGCAAGTGGGAAAAGTTTGTGTTGGATGAGAAAACAGGGCAGTATCGCCGTGACCCTATTGACCAGATCCAAAATGCCCTCCATTTGATTAAGACCAATCCTGATTCCCGCCGGATCATTGTCAGTGCCTGGAATGTGGCAGACATTGACAAAATGGCCCTGCCGCCGTGCCATGCTTTTATCCAATTTTATGTGGTCAATGGCAGACTTGATTGTCAATTATATCAGCGCTCCGCGGATGTGGCTTTGGGTGTGCCTTTTAATATAGCCAGTTATGCTTTATTGATGACCATGGTGGCCCGGGAATGTAATTTGACCCCTGGTGTATTCGTCCATACGCTGGGAGATGCGCATGTCTATCTGAATCATATCGAAGGCCTGAAAATTCAACTGGCACGTACGCCGTCGGCATTGCCTCGTCTGGAATTGCCTCAAAAAAATGTACTTGATTATACGTTCGAAGATTTCAAGTTGATTGGTTATAAGCCGGCGGCCTTTATTAAATTTCCAATTGCGGTTTAGTTATTTGTTGTCCTGAATTGTTTATTTGTCATCCTGAACGAAGTGAAGGATCTTAATAAATTAATTCTTTAAGAGATTCTTCGCTGCGCTCAGAATGACGGGATATGTCTGGGATGACGAGGTATGTTCGAAACATGAAACCCTTTTCTATTATCGTGGCTTTTGATTCCCAATATGGGATTGGTAAAAATGGGCAATTGCCCTGGCGTTTGAGCCAGGATTTAAAGCATTTTAAAGAGATCACCACCACGACGATTGATCCAGCTAAAAAGAATATCGTTATCATGGGGCGCAAGACCTGGGACTCTTTGCCTCAAAAATACCGTCCTTTGCCGGGACGACTGAATTTGGTTTTAAGTCAAAAAGGGAACTTAAAGAACTTAAACCTTCCAATAGGTGTTTTCTGTGTTCAAAACCTTGATGATGCTTTGGCCTCAGTTTCAATCAGTGTGATAGAGAATGTGTTTGTTATCGGGGGGGCTCAAATTTATGCTCTTGCCTTGGCCCATCCTTTATGCCAAAAGCTTTATGTGACGCATGTCAAAGGCGATTTTGGTTGTGATGCTTTTTTCCCACCCATCAGTAAAGATTTCCTTCCCATTAGCGCTTCAGAATCTTACCAAGAGGGTGGCATAGAATTCCAGTTTTCTGATTATTTGCGGTATTAGTATAATTGTTATCCAAAATGAATCAGTCCGTAGAGACGCCATTTATGGCGTCTCAATAAAAGAACCCAAAAGCGGAGGCATTGTTTCGATGGAAAAGAATTCGATGTTCAAATATAAGAGACGCCATAAATGGCGTCTCTACGATTGATCCCTCTTCGCGGAAGTCGAAAAAATTCATTTCTGGGTCGTTTTGAGAAAGCGCTTTCTTGAAATCCCTTCTTTTTAGCACAACTTCCATGATGGCTGATAGTTCTGAAGATTATGTTTTATAAAGATTTTTCTTTCGCACCGTCTTTGCTTTGGATTCAGATGGCTTTTTAATGTATACTCAATATAGCATATTCTATTCTTGAGGAGGTGTTGGTTGGCATCTACGGACAGGAAAACAATCCTTATTGTTGATGATGAACCTGCCGTTACACAGTTGTTGACCATTCTCTTATCTTCGCATGGATACTCCACCAAAATAGCCGAAACAGGGCGGCAAGCCCTGGAATCTATAACTCCCCAAATTGATTTGATCCTCTTAGACTTGCTTCTTCCTGATTCCAGCGGCTCAAATATTTGCCATCAGTTAAAGTCGAATGCTCAAACAAAAGATATCCCTATTATTGTGATCAGTGGGCTCCAGAATAAAGCCAATAGGATAGAAAGCCTGTATTTAGGGGCTGAAGATTATATAACCAAACCTTTTGAGCCGGAAGAACTCTTTGCGCGGATGGATGTCGTTCTTCGTCGACATAATCCACATTTAAACGAAGTCCATGCGCAAGAGCATCAGGAAACCATTGTCGAATTAAAACGGATTATCGATACAGAATCAGTCAATGTCCGTTTTCAGCCCATTTATTTTTTGAAACCCATGCGTCTCCTGGGGCTTGAAATGTTAAGCCGTCCCCAAACGTTTTTTCCCATGTTAAACCCCGAAATATTCTTCAGGTCTGCTTTAAAATACGGGGTTTACTATGAGGTCGAGATGATCGGCTGGCGCAAAGCATTGAAGATGGCCGCTGAGAATTTTGACGGCAAACAGAAACTCTTTCTTAATTGTGACCCTTACCTGATGGAAAATGAGAAATTCACCCAGGTTAAGGAGGAGTTTTCAGGTTATGGATTGTCCACCAGTGATGTGTTTCTGGAAATAACCGAACGCTCGGCCGTTATTGCCTATGATGTTTTTTATGAAAGGCTTCGTGAATACCGTCAGGATGGCTTTAAGATCGCGGTCGATGACATGGGGGCAGGTTATTCGAGCCTGGAATCCATTATCGAGATACGGCCGGAAGCGATCAAATTAGATAGGCATATCATTAATGGTGTCAGTCAGGATTTCTACAAAAGCAGCATCGTTAAACTCTTTGTCTCCTTTTGCCGTGAAAACGCCATCATTTGTGTGGCTGAAGGCATTGAAACCAAGGAGGATTTTAATGCGCTTGTCGCTCTGGGGGTCGATGCAGGGCAGGGATACTATTTGTGCCGGCCGACGGATATCCCTGACATCACGGCCCTGCGGGGCCTGGAGAGATGAGTCCTAAAATTTCTTGAGCCGCAAGCCTGGCTGTGTTAATATTCCTCCGTGGTAAAAAATATTTCGTTTCTGTTTATCATCCTATTATTTTGCGGCTGTGCCTCTTCTAAAACAAAAATCATTGCTGATTCTTTAGATGAAGCCATCGTCATCACCGGTTCCATGGCCGATGCGGCCGCTTGTGAAAAGGGCGGGACTTTGCTGCTGGGTTCATTTAAGCCCGGTCCCGGGGCCGTAGCGGGTGATGAAACAGACCAATTATCAGGGATGATCATCAAAGGCATTAAAGAGGCCAGGCCGTGGGGCAGGACTACCTTTACGATCGTTCCGCAAGGTCATCAGGCGCCGGACTTGTTCCTTGAAGGTTACATCGATGATTTTGGGCGTATGGGTGATGTGGCCCATTTTTCCGTCAGTGGTGAAATTTGGCTTCGTGAGACCGGTGAAAAGGTGCTATTATTTCAGACATCCACCGTCATCCATTTAAAAACACAGGATCCAAAGACCGTGGCCTACCAAATCGGTGTGGCCATCGCCCATTTTATTGAATCGCATAATGTGAATGGATAAAGGATTTCGTTTTCCTAACCTCCACATGCATGGAACCATTATGATTGAATCTATCCGTAGAGACGCCATTTATGGCGTCTCGATAAAAGAACCCAAAAGCGGCGGCATTGTTTCAACGGTAGAGATAAACGACCATTATAAGAGACGCCATAAATGGCGTCTCTACGATTTATAAAGGAGTCTTTCATGATTGTCGTGACAGGGGCCGCAGGCTTTATTGGCAGTTGCCTGGTGGCTGAATTAAACAGCCGTGGCCGTCATGATTTGATTGTGGTGGACCATTTAAGCGGGGATGATGATCCCAAACGACGGAATCTGGCCAATAAGCGCTATCAACGGTATTATGATAAAGCTGAATATTTAAAACTTCTCAAGCGTGACCAGTTTGATTTTGATGTAGAATATATTTTGCATATGGGGGCTTGTTCTTCGACCACATTGCAGGATGCTGACTATTTTCAGAAGAACAATTTTGAGTACACCTGTAGCGTCGCCCAATGGGCCTTAACCCATAAGGCGCGCTTGATCTATGCGTCTTCAGCAGCGACCTATGGTGACGGTGCCTTGGGATATAGTGATGATGAATCCTTGGTCCCTCGGCTTAAACCGTTGAACCTTTATGGAGAATCCAAGCAAAAATTTGATGAGTGGCTATTGGAGCGCGGGCTCCAGGGGCAGATGACCGGTCTTAAATTTTTTAATGTCTTTGGTCCCAATGAATACCACAAGGGAGAGATGAAAAGTGTGGTCTCCAAGGCCTATGACCGGGTCATCGCGGAAGGGAAAATGTCCCTGTTTAAATCTTACAATCCCCAATACAAGGACGGAGAGCAGAAGCGTGATTTCATTTATGTGAAAGACGCGGTAGATGTGGTCCTATTTTTCATGGAGCATCCGGCCATTAACGGCATTTACAATTTAGGTACAGGGCAGGCGCGTTCCTGGAATGATTTGGCTCGTGCCTTGTTTGCGGCTGTCGATCGCCCAGCACACATCGATTATGTGGAGATGCCGGAAATTTTACGCGGCCGCTATCAGTATTTTACCCAGGCCGAGATGACGAAATTGCGAAAAGCAGGGTATACGAAAGCCTTCTTTTCTCTGGAAGACGCCGTAAAGGATTATTGCGGCTACTTAGCAAGCAAGCGCTGTTGGTAGGGGATGTTCGCTAATTTAGCAATATATGTCACCCCGGCGCAGGCCGGGGTCTTTAGGCTATTGAAGAAGATTCCGGCTTTCGCCGGAATGACATGCTAAACAGTATCGGATATTTTGGGAGGGTGAATGGTCCTATTTATTATTTTGGGAGTTGTGGTCCTTCTGGCTGTTGCGCTATTAGGCGTGTTATTTTTTATATTAGGCAAAGAGGGCCAGAAGCGTGAGGATGAAAAAGCTGTTCCTGTCACTGATTTTGTACAGCTTAAAAAGGAACTGTCTTCGCAGCTTTTAGAACCAAATAAATTTACGGTTTTTGAAAAGGAACCTGACGTAATCCCCCCCTTTACGCCTCAAGTCTCATTACCAACCCAGGAAGTCCGTTCCCCTATAGAAGATGATGCTTATAAGAAAAGGGCCCAAGCGCTTGAAGATGAGTTGCGCATCATCTCACAAAAAGCCGATGGCCAGTCCTCTGAGGCACGGCAGATGATTGAAACGTTGACCAAAGAAAATGAGTCTTTAAAGATCCAGCAGGCCAATTTGGAACAAGCGCAAGCGAAGCTGACAGCACTGCAGTCGGAATCCTCTCAATTAAAGACGGAAAATATCAATTTGCAAACGCAGCTTGAATCGACCAATGCCAAGGTCCACCTTTTAGAGGAACAGATGGCAGCGGTCCAAATTCAGATGGGAGATGAAATCAACC
>CAZKUL010000030.1:0-23370 GCA_964555945.1 uncultured Planctomycetales bacterium | reverse complement strand
ATAATATTAAAATGTGGAAGTTCCTATTTTGAAGTAGATATTCTTAATGTAAGCAAATACCTCAATCTTTTAGGTACTGTTGGGTTGATCCTTATTGTTTTAGAAGGGGCATCAGATTTAAAAATAACCCGGCATAATTTTCCAATAGTTAAAGGGTCTTTTAGTGCTGCATCGGTTATCCTTTTGGTGGCAACATCTGCTATTGCAATCTTATTTCACGTATGTGCGAAGGTTGATTTAAGAACAGCTTTTGTTAATGCCATTCCGCTTGGTGTTATCAGTAGTGCCATGTCCATTCCCACGGTTGTCCATTTTACTAAACATAAAAAAGAATTTCTCATTTACGAATCCGTTTTTTCAGACATATTGGGAATTACATTATTCAATTTTATGATAATCCCCAGCGCTTTAAACCTTGCCTGTTTCACTAATTCCATTTTTAAACTATTGAGTGTCATTGTTGTCTCTATTGTAGGGTCTTACCTGTTGTTATTGTCTTTACGCAGAATGAAAACACAAACAAAGTTTTTTATTATCCTTTCTTTGCTTATTATTCTTTATTCGGTGGGGAGGATTTTTGATCTATCATCGCTATTGCTGGTGTTCACATTCGGGATATTGTTGAATAATTCCAAGAATATTATAGGATTCAGGATTTCTAAGGATGTCGACCAAGAGAGGATTGATCGGGGGCTTGAACAATTTAAATCAATTGTTTCCGAATCGGCATTCTTGATCAGGACGTTTTTCTTTGTTATTTTTGGGTATTCGATGAATATGATGAGCCTTTTCGACAAAAATGTGCTTATGGTTGGAGCTTCAATTGTGGTTATACTGTTTTTAGTCAGATTTTTATATTTAAAATTTATTCTGAATTCCCATGTATTTCCTGAAATTTTTATCGCGCCTAAAGGATTGGTTACCATTTTATTGTTTTATAGTATCCCTCAATCGTTCGCTATCAAGTCCTTTAATGAAGGGGGAGTCGTTTTTTTTGTGATTTTAGTAACGGGTTTATTGATGCTTATGAGTGGATTTTCAAAGAAACACTTAAAGTCGCGGATCAAAATGGAAACAGCTCATCAGACAGACTCGAATATCATCCCGCCAGTAGCCCCGTGAAGTTTCTTTTAAAAGCGGAAATTTAGGACATTCTTCTTCCACAAAAAAAGTCGAATATCTTTTTGCAATTGCGTAAATCCAACTATAATATTTTATTATCTTAACTTATTGCAATACATGAGGTTAGAAAACTCTAATGAAACGAATGTTTCCGCGTTTATTGCTATTATTTTGTGTCTGCGTTTTTTTAGCACCAACGCAGGTCTTTGCCGACTACACTCTGGGTGCTGATGGGACATGGGCGAGCGCCGGCAGTGCCAGCAGCACGACTGTTCTTGCGAATGCCGAGAGCGGGGGAAATGTTGCCTTGGTCGGACACACGCTGACGGTTACAAACGACGGTACTTCTAATGATGGCAGCGGCCTGGATGCTTTTAATATCGGTGCCATTACAGATGCAGGATTGGGATCTGTCTCCATTCTGGGGACCCAGGCAGATGTCAATAATCTCACCGTTAATATAGCCTCTGCTACCGTAGGATCTGATTTTAATGTTGCGAATACGGATGGTGTCACAGCCAATGGGGTGACGACAACGATCAGTGGGGCATTATCGGCAGGGACTCTGGAGGTGACTAACGGTCAGATGACCATAGGCTCCAATAATACGACCTTGATTGTTGAAGGAAATTTGAATACGACCGGATTGGTTACCATCACCGGTGGTTCTTTGAGTGGCGCCAATGCCCAATTGTCCCTGGCGGGCAGCACCATCAGTACCGGCGGTATCAGATTGAGTGCCCCGGCCCCCAATGAAGGATTTGGCATTTTGACCATCGGCAGCAATACCAGCGCCCAGACAGTGTCCGGTACCATTGACAGTTCTGCCCCTCAAGATTACGGAACCGTATATATTGGAGTGGACAGTAACCTTGCTGCGACCGATAACGATATCACCATGCAAAGCAATATAGGGTCCATCCACCAGATCGGCCAGATGTGGGTAGACGGGACAGGGACCAATACATTTAACGGTACGGTCAATGCCCAGTTTTTAAACGTCAAAACTAACGCCACGTTTGACCAAAATGTAACGGCATCACAATTGGACTTTGTGGGAGATGGAACGGTTTCCTTGGCCGATGGAGTCATGGTAAATGGGGACATATTGAATGATACCGCTCTCTCCGGTGCCGCGAATTTAGGCACATTGGTCTTTCAGGGGACGAGCGGATTAACAGGGAACGTTGGTAATCCGGGTTCGGAACTCAAAGCGATCTCCCTGACAGGTTCGGATTTGACCGATACAGTGACCGGAGGTGTTGCTACCCATAATATCAATCTGGGTAACAATACACTCCATATCAACGGCACCTATGAGCAATCCGCCAATGGTATCATTTCAACTACCATCAACAGTTCCTCGGCTTACGGCAATATTGTAGCCACAGGCAATGCTTCGATTCCCAGTTCAGCGAAAATCAATGTCACTGTATCCGGGACGTTGCCAGATACCGCTACTGTATTTAAGATCGTTGACGATGATGGGAGCGCTGGTATCAATGTTCCTGGCAGTTTGTCCATCACCGGATCAAGCCGTATATTCAGGGCCCAACTTTTGTCAGGTGACCTGATATTGTATCTGGAAGCGCCGGGAGGCTTTACCATTGAAACATCCCCCACGGCGCAGGGGGCCGCCACCGTGCTGGATGATATTACGGAGAACGCGTCGGGCGATATGGGGCATGTCATCGATGAGTTGACCGGACTATCTGCAAGTGAAGTGAATTCCGCCATCAATTCCATGCTGCCTTTGACAGGATATAATATGCAAGCAGCCACTCAAATGATGGATGATTTCGTGGACACCCAGATGGCCCATTTGGATAGTCCCATGAATTCAGCCATCACCAGCCTCACAGGCATGGCTGCCGGTGATATGCCGATGGATACCACAAGCTGGGCGCAGGCCTTTGGGACATCGGCCCATCAATCCGCCCGGGGCACAAGCCTTGGTTATAATCTTGCTGATGCCGGCGGCATGGTTGGCATCGAGAAACTTTTTTCTGAAGCGTTTCGGATGGGTCTTGCTGCTGGTGATGCGTATAGTTGGGTCAACTCAAAAGATGAAAATGGCAAGATTGATATCAATGCGGCCCAGGCTTCCGTCTATGGCCGATACAAGGAGCCGGATTATCACTGGTATGTGAATTATTCAGTGATGTATGCCTATAACCATTATAAAAGTTCTCGCGATGTCAGTGTCACTTCGACGGATAACCGGGTGGCCAAAGCCAATTATCAAGGGAATTTATATGCAGGGACCGTTGAAGGAGGCTATGGGATCAATGTCAGTAAAGCGGTTGTGACGCCCAATCTTTCAGTCACTTATGATCGTCTTAATTTGCCCAAATACACTGAAAAAGATGCCGGTGATTTAGACCTCATTGTTCAGCCCCAGCATTATGACCGATTGCAGCTGGCTCCAGGCTTTAAAATTGAACTACCTATGGAATGTGGTTGGGGGATAATAAGCCCTGAGGTCCATGCGCATTACCTTTGGAATGTGATCTCTCAAAAAGAGCAGATTTTGGCTTCATTTACCGGAGGAGGCACGTCATTTACTACTCAAGGGTATAAACCAGGGAATCATGGGGTCGATTTGGGACTGGGCGTTTCTTTGGCCACGTTGGATAATTTTACAGTGACAGTTCAATATGATTTTGAAGATAGCGCAGAGTATTTTTCCCATACTGGTCTATTGAATGTGGCGTATCAGTTCTAGCCTTATCTTGATGCTTTTGTTATGCTCCGGGTGTGCCACGCTTCTTACACGTCAATCAGATTATCTTCGAATGGACCAGCAGGCGGCGTTGGAAGGTTTCCAGAAAATATACTTTTCCGCGCCGCCTTTTGTGTTGACCGCCTATCAAAGAATCAAGGCCAAATCAGATTTGATGGTCGTTTACATCGAGGGCGATGGCTTTGCATGGGTCTCACGCACCGAGCCTTCCCTGGACCCTACACCAAAACACCCTTTGGCCTTTCAGTTGGCTTGTCAGGACCCCTCGCCCAATGTCATTTATCTGGCCCGTCCAGGGCAGTTCGAAGCGGGCGGAACGCCGAGCATAAACCAATCTTACTGGACACAGAAGAGATTTAGTCCAGAGGTGATCCAGGCCACGAGTCTGGCCCTGGATACTTTAAAACGAACGCTTGGGTCAGCCAAGATTTCATTAGTTGGTTATTCCGGCGGGGCGGCTGTGGCCGTATTGGTGGCTGCCCAAAGGGATGATGTGATTGCGCTTAGAACTGTGGCCGGTAACCTTGATCCTGATCTTTTTACCAGTCTGCACCATGTTAGTCCCCTTACAGGTTCACTAGACCCGCTTGCTGTAGCATCAAGTATCCGGTCGATGGCACAATTGCATTTTGTGGGTGAGCGCGACACGACCGTTCCCAAGGCGATCGCCACTGCCTTTTTAGACCAGGAAGGTGATGTAAGACACGCAAGTTTGATTGTGGTGAGTGGGGCAAGCCATTTAGAAAGATGGGTTGAGCGCTGGAGAGAACTTTTAAAAAAGCCCCTGGTTAATAACGCGCAATAGTGGGGTCAATCTCTTCGGACCAGGCTTGGATGCCCCCCTTGACATTGACCACCTTTGAATAGCCCCGGGAGGCCAAAAATTTTACAGCTTTGGCGCTGCGGCCGCCCAGTTTACAAAAACAGTATACGGGTTGATCTTGAGGGATATCCTGAAAATGGTGTTCCAGGCTGCTGAGTGGTTTAAGGTGGGCTTTGTCAATCCTGGCTGTGTTCCATTCCGCCTCTTCACGGACATCCAATAAATAGAGATCAGGTTGTTTGTCCCGCAATTGTTTTAACTCCCGTACCGTAATTTCTTTAAAAAGAGGGGCCTCTGTCTGCGCCTGTGTTGAACACTGCCAGCTGTATTCTTCTAATGTGCGAATGCTGGGATGGGAGCCGCAGAGAGGACATTGCGGATCCTTTTTGATCTTGACCTCTCGCCAATGCGAGGATAACGCATCAAAGATGACAAGGCGTCCCAGCAAAGACTCGCCGATCTGGCAGATCCATTTGATGGCTTCATTGGCCTGGATTAATCCAATGATCCCGGGCACGACACCGAAAACACCCGCTTCCACACAGGAGGGCATTTCTTCCGGCGGAGGCATTTCGCGGAAGAAACACCGGTAGCAAGGGCCGCTTAGGCCAAAGATAGAGCATTGCCCCTCAAATTGATAGACGCCCCCAAAAATAAACATCTTTTTCAAAAAGAAGCAAGCGTCATTGATTAAATACCGCGATGGAAGATTGTCTGTCCCGTCGATAACGAAGTCATAATCTGACAAGATGGATAGGGCATTAGCGGCATTGAGTCTTTGCTGATAGATCATCACATGGACGTGAGGATTGATTTTTTGAAGTTTTTCTTGGGCGGAGATGACCTTGGGTTTATCGATATCCGAGCTGTCATGGAGGATTTGTCGATGAATATTGGAGAGCGAAACAACGTCCGGGTCAATGAGGCCTATCGTTCCCACACCGGCCGCTGCCAAATAAATGGCAGGTGAGGAACCCAATCCACCTGCTCCGACAATCAGGATCTTGGCCTTTTTAAGCCGCATTTGCCCTGCATCGCCGATCATCGGTAAGATGGTCTGACGGGCATAGCGTATTTTTTCTTCCAGGGAAAAGTTGTAAATGGGTTCATCCATAGATAAAATGTATTTTAATGAAACTGCCTGCTAGATTCAAGACAAGTTTAAAGGCCAGCATCAAAGAAGGCGTCGCCGCTCAAATCATGACCGGCATGTTTGACTATTATTTGATTCCTTTTGCCCTTTATCTGAAAGTCACTAATCCTCAAATAGGACTATTGGTTTCTATTCCACCCCTATTAGCGTCCTTCTCGCAATTGTTGACGGCCCGGACCATGCGGTGGGCCGGAGGTGCTAAAAAACTTCTAAGGATAGGGACATTCATTCAGGCCGTCTTGCTATTACCCATTGGCTTCTTGATTTATTTTAAGTCTTCGCATGGCCTTCTTTGGCTCATTGTTTTCGTCGCCATTTTCAGGATACTGAACAATATTCTAGGGCCCGCCTGGGGTGGTCTTGTCAGCCGCTATCTTCCGGAAAATTTGAGGGGAGAATATTTTGGGCGTCGTTGCCAATTGATAGCCATTGCCGGCCTGGTCAATCTTTATGTGTGCGGGATTTTTCTTGCATGGATGAAGCACTTTTCACTGGCCGCGGGATTTATGCTGATTTTCTTGGCCGCGGCGATTGCGCGTTTCATCTCCTTTTATTACATGGGCACCCTTGTAGAAATAAAGATCCCTGAAAGCCATGAGGACCGTTTTACTTTCTGGATGTTCATTTCCCGCTTTCGTGAAAGCAATTTCGTTAAATTTATTTTATACGTGGCCGGTATCACCTTTGCCACTCAATTATCAGGCGCCTATTTTAATGTTTATATGCTGCAGGACCTGAAATTCAATTACGTGCAATACATGCTGGTTAATTTATCCTCCGTGCTCGGCGGCCTTCTTGTTCTTTCTGTGTGGGGACGTCATGCGGATGTGGTGGGTAATGTGAAAATCCTAAAGACGACCGGCGCTTTATTGCCCATCAGCCCGCTCCTATGGTGCTTGGCTCACCAGCACTGGCAGTTGATGCTCAATGAAGCTTTTAGCGGTTTTATCTGGGGAGGTTTTAATTTATGCACGGCCAATTTCATTTATGATGCCGTTTCACCCTCCAAAAGGGTGCGCTGCATTGGGTATTTTAACCTGATCAACGGTGTGGCCATTTTCGCGGGGGCAGCCTTGGGCGGCTATTTGACCAAGGTTTTGCCGCCGCTCAATGGAAGCCCGTTGATTACCTTATTTTTGATTTCTGCCTTTATACGTATCTTGGTCCATGTCGTCATATCCGGTCACTTCAACGAAGTGAGAAGTTCCGTGACCCCTGTGCACAGTGCCAAGCTTTTTTTAAGTGTTCTGGGCGTACGGCCTTTTATAGGACGGAATGTTGAGTGGACTATTTTTCCCTTGAAATGGAACCCATTTAGAAAATGAGGAGAGAGATTTTGTTTTTTTCTCTACCTTGACCAGACCATAGATGTCGATAAACGATTTGAAAGGTGTCTCGTACCAAAATTCCAGTGGCATATCTCCTTGGGGAATAAGACGATAGTTCTGCAGCATCAAATTCCGGAATTCCAGGAAATCATCATAATCATCCAGCACTAATGTTGTGATATATACTGGTTGGTGATTGTCTAAGAGGTCGTCCAATTTTCTTTTAAAAGTAATCAAGTCTTGAGGAGGCAGATGCCTGTGGACCAGGGCTGGTTTGACCAACGTATGGCGCTTGGAATAATACTCAATAAACAGGTTATCATCACAGGATATAATGGTTGCATTGGGTTCTGTAATTTTATTGACCCAAAGATAGTAATCGGCAAGTAACGAATAATGATGCCTGCGGAGGAATGTTTCTTCGGTCTTTGATAGAGGTTGCAGAATGATACATAGAAAGGCAGTTAGAGCCACAACCTTCCAAAACAATTTCTTATTTCTCATCACGCGCGCTAAGAAGATACTAATGGGAATGATGATGGCAGGAAGAAGGATTGTATAAAACCGTGGCGCGCTGGTCATGGTATTACCGTAAAAAATAAACGGGATAAAACACCATAGCCAGGTGAAGACAAACAGTCTTTTATTGACGGCGGCCATGCCCAAAAAACCGGCGCAGAAGCAAAAAATACCGACAAGGCTAAAGGCCTGGAGGACATAGGACATGCTTTTGATTAAAAATTTGGAAATGGGTCCCTGGAAATTCTGGGTGAGTCCAATTTGCCAGAAATTGTGTGCTTGAGCGCTATAGTCCCCATGGTTGAATACGAAATAAGGCAGGTGAAAAAGGGCAATGATGATGAAGATTGTGGTCCCATATAAAAGGAAATGACGCATGGGGGGTGTCTGGATCGGTAAGGAACGGGGTTTTAAACCAAGAATGAACATCGCGATGATCGCAGGCAATGTCAGGAGGAGATCTTGCAAACGTGTCGCTCCCATCAATCCGAGATATAAAGCGCTTAAGAAGAGATCCCCCCTTTGTTGAGAGCGTTGAAAACGTAGAAGGGCAAAGATCCCTAAAAGGAGAAAACAAAGGGCGGGGGCATGGTTGATGCCATAGCTTGAAACGTCGAGAAAGATTGGGTTTAAGAGCAGGATCAAGGAGGCTAAAAGCGCGGTCAGGGAATCACACAGGTCTTGAAGGAGGAGATAGAAAATAAGTACTGTGATGGAACCAAAAAGGACGCCAATAAAGTTAACGGCCAGGACAGGATCTGTAATGCCCATCCATTGGGCCACGGTCATGAAAGTTGCCCCCAGCAAGACCATCAGCGGGTAGCCGGTACCAAATTGATATTGGAGATGATGAGTTTGGAGCGTAGCTTGAGCGTTGATGACAAGATTGAGACAATCTATCGTGACCGGCCCTTTGCTTATCAACGCCAGATGAGTGGCAAAGCTGATAAGAAAGATTATTATTGCAAACCAGTATTGATAACCAATCGCCATAGCGTTATATTAATGAAGAATGGGTGAACAATGCAACGAAAATTAGAAATCTTAAACATTTATTTTACGGGTCTCTTCCAGGGGCTGGTACTGGTCATTGTTCCGGCGGCAAGTTTGGTCCTTACGACTGAGAATAAATTTGGTTTTTCGAGCAGTGAGTATGGATTTCTTTTTGTTCCCCAAGTGTTGATGGCCATCCTGGCGTCCCTGTTGGGTCCGGGCCTCGTGCGCCGATGGGGGATGAGGGGAGTCTATCGCATGGGCTTAGTTTTTAATGTGCTGGCAGCGGCATTGATTGCAGCGAGTCAATTATTTGTCGATAACCATCATTGGGCCTATGTTAGCGTTATTCTTGGGACTACCTTTGTGGGTGCCGGTTTTGGTTCAACGCTTCCGACGATCAATGTCTACGCGACAAATTTTTTCCCTAAGAACTCTGCGTCCGCCTTGACTGTCCTGCATACTCTTTTAGGCACAGGGACCGCCTTGGCCCCGGTTTTGGTAACAGTATTGGTCAAAGGGATCGGCTGGTGGCTGCTTCCGGTCATGGTTCTGGCCATCCTCATGGTATTATTGGCGGTAACTTTCGTTCTTCCTTTCAATGATGAGCGCAAGGTCTCCGGAGCACAGACGCCTTCTTTGGAAAAGAATACCTTTTTGCCTGCCAGGGTCCGTTTATTTATGCTGATTGTATTTTTATATGGCTACTGCGAGACTATTTTTGCCAACTGGGCCATTATTTTTTTGAATAAAGAAAAGGGTATTGGGCTTCAAGAGGCAGGTTATGCCTTGGCCTGTTTTTGGGTGATGGTCAGCGTCGGTCGTCTGCTGGTCTCGATCCTCTCTGTTTGGATATCGCCACGCTGGTTCTACAGGATTTTGCCAGTCTTCATAACGGCGGCACTGTGGGGGGTCGCCCATGCAAACTCGTCGATCACCGGCATGTTACTATTTGCGATGGCAGGATTGGCGTGTTCGGCATTTTTTCCTTTGACCTTTAGTTTGGGACAGAAAGGTTTTGAGTTTATTGCGGAAAGGGTCTCTGGTTGGATCATGGCCTCCTATATGCTGGGTTACGGCAGCGCTGCTTACGGGATTGGAAAATTGATGGAATTGACCCATGCTTCCCTTGGAGGTTGGTATGTCAATTCTATGGTAGTAGGTCTGGGCATTGTGGTTTTGGCCTTTCTGTTGACTCGTGGAGAATCATCTTCCCAAATCTTAAGCTAAAATAAATTAAGTTATTCTTCAGCATTGCACAACATTTTATATATGATAAAATGAAGGTTAACAGATAGCTATCCATTATTTGAAGATTTGGAGAGTACAAAATGAAAAGAATGCTATTAATTTTGCTCGTGGTGCCATTATTAAGCGGATGCGGGGTGGTTGGTATTGAAGACGGCCAAAAGGGCGTGAAAGCTGATTTTGGAAAAATAAATGATGAGCCTGTTGATACAGGCTGGCATTTCTATATTCCCATGTTTAGTTGGATTGAGGTTTGGAATGTGAAGACCCAGCAGATTGAAGAAAATGCCAACGTTCCTTCATCCGAAGGGCTGGTCTCTCAACTTAATATTTCTATTCTTTATCACATCCCACCGGACAAAGTCGTTTATGTCAGGAAGACCATTGGCAGTGATTATCAAACCACTGTTCTTGAGCCTTACATGAGGGAAGCTGTGCGCAGCACTGCAAGCGCCTATCAGGTCAGTGCCTTATATAGTGATGCCGGAAGAAAGGAAATTAGTGAGAAAATGCTGGCCTATTTGAGGGATAAATTGACCGACAGAGGCATTATTATTGAAGATGTGCTTATTAAAGGCGTTCAGTTGCCGCAGGTCTTTGCGGACAGCATTGAAACCAAATTAAAGACGGAACAAGAGTCTTTACAGAAACAGTTTGAATTGATCAAGGCCAAGAAGGACGCGGAAATCGAGGTGGCCAAAGCCCAGGGCATCGCTCAAAGCAATAAGATTATTGCCAATAGCATCTCCGAGAATTATTTAAGATACAAGTTCATTGAAAATCTCAGTGTGGCTTCAAAAGAAGTCGTGTATGTTCCGACAGAGGCTAATCTCCCTATTTTGGAGGCGACAAGACATCAGGTTTCACAATGAGTTTTAATGTAATTCTTATTTTATCTTAATCTTTTTTAGGTAATATTTTATTCCTTATGCTAGAAACCGATCGACGCAAATTTCCCCGAGTTGAATACCCCTGTCATCTAACGCTATGGAAGGATGACGGTGCTAATGAAACGTGGCTCGCCAATACGAAAAATGTGAGCCTCGGGGGTTTATGTGTGCATCTTAATGAAGGTATGTCGGTAGGGACGAAGGTCGTCTTACAGTTGAACTTTCCGAATACCACTGTTCCTTTTCGATGCGCAGGGAAGGTTGTTCGTTTTATGCCGGAGACGGGAAAGTTGTATAACATAGGTATTAAATTCGAACCTTTAAATGAGCTTAAAAAAGGCTTCCTGTCGGAAAAGATTGCGGATCTTAAGGGCAGGGACGGCCTTAACAGGCCGCCTAACCGCCTCAATATCCAGATCTAATCAAGAATAGAATTTCTGTAGTTAAAATATTCCTGCTGGATTCTGTTGGAGGCGATCGCGTAACTTTTGTTGGGATCGCTGATTTGGACGCCCATGATCAAGCCCAGCAAGGAGCCTTGCTCATTTAAGATAGGGCCGCCGCTGTCTCCTGGTCGCAGGGGAATATTCATTTCCAGAATTTCAATGGTATTGGATGAGGCCCCGCGAAAGACATTGATCACTTCACCGCCCCGGATCCGCTGGGGGTTAAAACCGGCATTGGCAATAGCGATGACCTTGATTCCTTTTTGCACCACTGAGGAATCGGCTAAAGATACGGCCCGAAGCGGGTCTGGAGAATCCACTTTGATGAGGCAAAGGTCCGCCTGACTGTTCCGCAGCACTTTGGCTTCAATGACCTTGCGATCGGATAGCATGACATCAATATGCGTGGCATGACCGATGACATGCCTATTGGTGACAATGATCCCCGTGGAGTCAATAATAATCCCTTGCCCGTAGCGCACTTCAGAACCAACCCCCACCTTGCCATCATGCAAATGGGTGGCGGGAGCATCAACGGCTTTAATATCGACCAAAATAGATTCCAAATTCTGCCCGTTGCCATTGTTTGGACGGGCCATCAGCACTTCGGGATCCGGGGCCACACCCGCAAAAAAGCTTTGGGCCTGCGAGGGTACGGTGCCGGGATTCCAGCAAAGGCCGAGAATGATAAAAAGGACGGTTATTTTTTGTTTTCCCAGCGTCGGGCATTTAAACCTTGCCATAGATGACCTCCAGGACAAGTATATATGCTAATAGGGGCCCAAAAGGTGTTTTGGAGCCGGGGCTGGCAAGCGTTTCCTTAAAATTATCTAATCCTTTGCGCGTGGCCAAGTTAAGGCAAATGCCGCAATCAAGAAAGATAAGAAAATGACCTCAAAGGCTTGACAAGAAATGCTTTTATGTCAAAATCAAAAAACCATGGATCGCGCCATCCTACTGATTTCCTGTCCTGATCAAAAAGGCATCACAGCCGCTGTTACGCATTTTGTATTTCAGAATCAAGGCAATATCCTCCATGCCGACCAACATATCGATGAGCAGGGCAACACCTTTTTTATGCGAATTGAATGGTCCCTGGACAGTTTTAAATTAAAACGCGAAGAAATAGGGCCGGCTTTTTTTGAGATTGCCACATCCTTTAAGATGGTGTGGCAACTTTCTTTCTCCGAACAACGCCCGCGCGTGGCCATCTTTGTCAGTAAGCACCTGCACTGTCTCTATGATCTGTTGTATCGCCACAAAACCGGTCAGCTGGCCTGTGAGATCCCATTGTTGTTGAGCAATCATCCTGAGGCTGGAGGTGTGGCCCATGATTTTGGTATAAAATTTGTTGAGTTTAATGTCGAGCGTCATAATAAAATCGAGCAGGAGCACCGGCAGATGGAACTGCTAAAAGAAGAGAACATTGACCTTGTGGTGTTGGCCCGCTATCATCAAATTCTGACCAAAGAATTTGTGGAACAATATCCCTTACAGATCATCAATATCCACCATTCTTTTTTGCCGGCGTTTGCAGGGAGTAACCCTTATTTGCAGGCCTATCAAAAGGGAGTGAAAGTTATCGGAGCCACGAGCCACTATGTGACTGAACTTCTAGACGACGGCCCCATCATCGCGCAAGACACAGTGGCCATCAGCCATCGTGATTCCCTCGATGACCTCAAGCGCAAGGGAGAGGATTTGGAAAAGGTCGTTTTAAGCCGCGCGGTCCGCTGGCATCTGGAGAGAAAGATACTTTGTTATGGCCATAAGACAGTGGTTTTTGATTAAGACATTTTTCTTTGCATGGTTTGAATTCCATTGACCATTTTCATCAAAAATATTACTATGTGAGTTATTCGACTCTAACAACATCCATAATTTATTGGTTGTCGATCGCATCATCCATAGAGAAAGATTTTTAAAGGTATATATAGGAGCCAATATGAAAAAAACAATAATCAGTCTGGGAATGACCGGAGCCTTTATTTTGGTTTCTCATTTAATCTTTGCCCAGGATGCCCCCCCTGTCAATACCGACGATACTGCAGCGCTCAATCAGACCGGGGATGCCCAGGCCAATGCTGATGCCGGGACAGTCCCGAGTGATGCGACGAACACTGATACCGGAGGTGCGCCTGCAGATATGCAAGGTAATACGGACGCAGGTACAACACCCACAGATGCCACAAATGCCGATACAGGGACAGCGCCGAGCGATGTAACGAATACTGATGCCGGAGCTGCGCCCGCAGATATGCAAGGTAATACGGATGCAGGAACAGCTCCTTCAGATGCGACAAATGCCGATACAGGGACAGCGCCGAGCGATGTAACAAATGCTGATACCGGAGGTGCGCCCGCAGATATGCAAGGTAATACGGATGCAGGAACAGCTCCTACAGATGCCACAAATGCCGACACCGGTACAGCACCTACCGATGCCACAAACGCAGATGCTGGAGGCGCGCCTGCAGATATGCAAGTCAATAGCGACACAGGCACAGCGCCCGCAGATGCCACGAATGCTGATGCAGGGACCGCGCCCGCGGATACACAAGCCAATACTGATGCCGGGAGCGCGCCTGCAGATGCCACGAATGCTGATGCTGGTACAGCACCCACGGACACGCAAGCCAATATGGATGCGGGAGGCGCACCTTCAGATATGCAGGGCAACACCGATGCCGGGACAGCGCCCGCAGATGCCACGAATGCTGATGCTGGTGCAGTACCCACGGACACGCAAGCCAATACGGATGCGGGAGGCGCACCTTCAGATGTGCAGGGTAACACCGATGCCGGGACAGCGCCCTCGGATGCCACGAACGCTGATGCCGGGACATCACCCACGGATACGCAAGCCAATACAGATGGTGGTGCTCCAGTTTCAAGCGGTCAGTAGATTTTAGATACGATTTGTTGGAATGTTACGAAGTGGGCTTGGGCACATCAATTTCAGCTTGGGACATGTAATGTTGGATATAATCACGCAGGGTTGTTCTGGCCTCGACGTGAGGGACATTGCTACCTATCACGTCCATGTTGTAATAGAGGTATTCGCCTAGTTTGATCTTCTTTTCATAGGTTAGGTTTAGAAATTCCAAAGCCACATCAAAACGGTACCTATCCTTGATCCGTTCTGTAATCCTGACCACCTCAGCCAGCGTCTTTATCTTGTTTTTATAATCACCCAAGCGGATATCCAACTCCATGATGGTACCGACAGAGACCTTAATATTTAAGGGGATGCAGATGCCAGTCTCGGAAATATCATTAATACATGATCCGGAGATCAAATGGCTTTTGATCTTGCGGAAGGTTACTGATAAACTCATTTTTCTGCGTTCACTTCTTCTTTTGTTATCCATATGGGTAAAGATAGCATATATTTTCCAATTTTTCAACTAAAGGTGGTCAACCCGATTTTATTCGGGTGGACACAAGATCCACCCCTACAAACTGGTTAATTTCAAGTGTCCCAAATAGAAGTCAGCGAAGTCTGGAGATATAAATTGATTTTTCTTATATTTTGAGTAAAATGCACCAAAATCTCAGTAATGTAAACCTCGAATTCAGGTTAATGGGAGGACGGCGTGGATAGACGAGCAACTTGCCTAAATTGTATGGACGGACGCGTGCAATTGCCGGTGTTACAATGGATCAAAGAGAATTACCAGGTTGATTACGTGGATGTGATCACAGAAGCTGGGATGGATAACGTTTTATCCAACCAGGAGGACATTCGGGAGGTTTTGCGCAGCATTCATATTTCTGTGGATGTCAATAAGTCTACCCGACTTTTTGTGGTGGGGCACTTTGACTGCCGTGGTAATCCCGTGGATGAAGCCGTTCACCGCCAGGAGATAATCAGCGCGGTCAAGCGTTTAAAGGGCCATTGGCCTGGTTACGAAATAATTGGACTATGGGTTTTTCCCCCCACTAATATGGCCGAAAGTACGGGACCATTGAAGAATTGGACGGTGGAAGTTGTTTGAAATCTATTTAACATCTGTTATAATACGCAACTGAAATCAATGAGCTACCTTCAAATATCTAAGGAGATTACGATGAGAAATTTATTCTATTCATTGGCCGTCATCATTTCGATAGCAGCTCTCTCTGGCTGCAATCCATATAATAATGAGGGTGAGGGGGCTGCGACCGGTGGCGCCCTGGGTGCCCTGGCGGGCGGTATCATTGGCCATCAGAGTCATGATACGGGGGCCGGGATGTTGATCGGCGGCGCGGTTGGCGCTGTCACAGGGGCAGCGGTGGGTTCAACCATTCAAAAGCCTGTTTATGAAGAGCCTGCACCGGTCGTCGTTGATCAACCGTCAGGCGTTCCGACAACGACCTATGCTGGAGATTCAGTCACTGTGAATGTTCCCAACAGTAATGGAGGTTACACAGCGGTTGTGCTGAAAAGATCTGGAAACGGTTATGTAGGGCCTCAAGGCGAATATTATGATCAAATTCCTACAACGGCGCAACTGCAGGCCATGTACGGCAGATAATGGGGGGTTGCTTTATCCTATGAAGGCTGCGGATTTTGTTTGTAGTTCATATATTCCTGCTGGATTTTATTTGATGCAATGGCATAAGTCTTATTAGCTTCATCTAACCGTTTAGCCATGATCAGTCCCAACAAATTGCCCTGATTGTCTAAGAGTGGTCCGCCGCTGTCTCCTTGAATAAGATTCAGATTTAACTCGAAAAGTTCAACGTTATTTGAGGTTTGGCCGTCGATGAGGTTGGTAATTTCACCACCCAGAATGTGTTCTTGATTATCGTCTGTATTGGTCAGGGCGAGAATAGGGGTTCCGACAGGGGCAAGAGAGGAATCGGCCCACGCAATCGCGGTCAGGGGGTAGGGAGGGTCCACTTTTAAGAAACTGAAATCAGCATCACTGGAATAAACGCGTTTGGCTTCCAGTATCTGGCCATCTGATAGGCCGACATAAATATGGCCGGCATTGGCGATGATATGAGTATTGGTCACAATGATCCCTTCGGAGTCAATGATGACACCGGAACCTTGGGCATGGTAGGTGGCAGATTTTGTATGGCCGTCGTCGCTGTTAAAAGTCTTGGTATCCACGGCGCGTATTTCCACCAGGGATGCTTGCACACTTTGCATCAGTTGGGCCGGGGTTTCATCCTGGGCGTGAGCATGAGGGCCCCCGAGTGAGAGAAATAAGCAGCATAGGAAAACGCGGAACAGTGACATAGGTTTATTCTATATCCTTTAAATGAGAAATCAACAGGCGTAACATATTCCAGGGGGTTAAGAGATGATCCAGTCAAGGAAGTTTCTAAGGACGATTTTTTCAACGGCAGGAAGTGTATCCATCTTTATGTTATTGGTCGTGGGCGGCTCCCATACCGCCTTGGCTCAAGCCGCTGGCGCGCCTTCGGGAGGTGACCAAATGGCTGTTCCGATGACACTCTGGCAGACATTAAAGGCTGGTGGAGGGGTCATGGTTGTGATTGGGCTTCTGTCCGTTATTGCTCTTGCCATTGTGGTCTATGATGCCATGATGCTCAATGTCAATAAATTGGCCCCTCAAGGGCTTTTTAATGACGTTATGCGCAAACTTGAAACAAGGGATTTTGGATCTGCCAAAACACTTTGCCGCCAGGAAAATAATACGATCATCTCAAAGATTGTTTTGGCTGGCCTTGACCGCAGAAATCCCCTGGATGATACGGCCCGTGAAGCGATGGAAAGTACGGCACGTATCGAATTAACTAATTTGTGGCAAAATATCAATTACCTTTCCGACATCGTTGCTGTGGCCCCTCTTTTAGGTCTGTTAGGGACTGTTTTAGGTATGATCCAAGCCTTCCGTGCGGTCCCTCTGCAATCAGCCAGTATCAAAACAACCCTGTTGGCTGCTGGTATTTCCAAGGCCATGGTGACCACCGCCTCGGGGCTCATTGTCGCCATCCCCGCCCTGATCGCCTATTCCTACTTTCGGGGACAGGTCCAACAGGTCACCAATATGATTGAAATTTACAGTACGGACCTTATTAAAGCAATTCAAAATAGGTGAATTTTTCCCCCTCTTTTTTTAAAGAGGGGGCAGGGGGAGTTTATGCCAAAATTTGACGTTTCTGAATTTCAAAAGCAGCGGCCCATGGTCCAATTAGCCCCTTTGGTTGACATTGCCTTTTGGGCCTTGATGTTCTTTATGATCATCGCAGTATTTAATCAGATGGAAGTCCAGGTGAATCTGAACCTTCCCAAATCTAAAACGGCCATCCAATCCGCGCAAAGTGCCGGAAAGATAGTGATTAACATTACCAAAGACGGCCGTTTTATCGTTAATCAAAAGGAATATTCCAGCAATGGTTTGGACATTATGCTCAAAGGTGTTTCCACCTTGTTTCCCAATCAGCAAGTGATCATCCGCGCCGACGAGTTGACCTATCATAAATATGTGATTCAGGCCCTTGATGCCTGTGGCCGTTCGAATCTCTCTGACATCTCTTTTTCCACAACCAGGGACGATAGTAAGTAAATGAATGTTAGATGCCTGTTTATAGTTCCTTTGTGCGCGCTGTTGCTGTTAGTTACATCGCCGGGCCACGCGCAGGATTCTGTCAAAGAATCAGAGCAATTGGATTTTGCTCAAGGTCTTCTGGCGCGGGGCATGTATGACATGGCCATCGTCCAATGCCAGAAGTTTATCACAGACTATCCCCATAGCCCCTCCTTACCAACGGCCTATCTGTCTTTAGGGGAGGGTTATTTCTTATCTCAGAATTTTAAAAAAGCCGTAGAAATTTTTACTCAATTTAACCAGCTTTATCCCACCTCTGATCAATTGCCGGTAAGCCTTATGCGTTTAGCCCAAATCGATATCCAGCAAAAGAACTATGATCAAGCCTTGAAGGAATTAACATCCGTGGATGCTCAAAAGCAGCTCAAGGGGCCCATGCTGCAATCCTTTGATTTCTATATGGCCCAAGCGTATCTGGGCAAATCAGATAGTACTGATGCCATGGCGTATTATCAGAAGGCGACGCAGGTGGATGGCGCTAGCGCTTATACAGCTTATGCATGGGAGGAGCTTGGAAAAATTGAGGCCCAAAACGGACAATACAGTAATTCCATGGATGACTATGCGCAATCAATGAAGGCGACAGAGGATGATTCCCTGAAGGCTGAATTGACCTACAGGACTGCCGAGGATGAATTTCTTTCAGGAAAATATGGGGATGCCATCAAGCAATTTGAACAGGTCCTTGATCAAAATTCTACTTTTGGATTTACCCAAGATGCTTTAGCCAATATGCTGTTGGCGTATTTTAATTTGGGTCAGTATGATCAGTTGATCATGGTTTATCAACAAAGGTCACCACAGATCAAGAATGATAGTGCCTTTTTGACTGTTCACCTGGCTGCTGTCCAAGCGTATATTGAATTAAAGAAATATGACCAGGCCAATGCGCTCCTAGATCGCTTGCTTTCTTTTCCTTCATTAAAACCTCAAGAGAGCGCAAGAATTTTTATCAAGAAAGCGGATATTTTGACCAAGGAAGGCAAGTACAAGAATGCGTTGGCGTTATTAGATGCCTATGCAGCTGCTGATGCCGATCATGTGGATGAAGCCTATTTTTTAAGGGCGCAGGCTTATTATGGGTTGGGGGATTTTGATCATGCTTTTAGTTATTTCGAAAATGTGTATGTAAATTATCCGAATTCTTCCTTTTTTAAGGCAGCCCTCTTGGGTCAAGCCCATGCCCGTCAGAAGATGAGAAGATTTAATGAGGCCGAAGCGTTGTTTTTGAAGTATTGCACCCTCCAGGATGATCCCGTTTTGAAAAGCGATGCCCTTTACAATGGTCTCATGATGGCCCTTGCTGCCCGTGATGTGAAGGGGGTTCTCAGCGCGGCCCAGGATTACCTAAAATTATTTCCCAATGCAGAAAAACACAGCGATGTCCTTCTTATTTTGGCTGACAATAGCAAACCCCAAGATGCAATCAATCTATTGCAGGGATATTTGGCGACACCCGCAGCCCTGCAAAGGCCCAATTCAGCGTACTTTTTGTTGGGGTATAATGAGCAACTGATCGGCAACAGTGACCAGGCCCTGGCCGCTTATTCCAAAGTGGATCAACAAAAGGAAAAAGGTCTCTTTTATGCCGCTGCCATTAAAAATATGGCCATCACGTATTTAAGCCAGAAAAATATGGACCAAGCCAGGATTTATTTTGACCGCCTGATCAGCGGTAGTGAACAAAGCGATTTACAAATAAAGACCTACATTTGGGTATGTAATCAATACTTGAAAGAACGGAAATATGATGATGTGCTGCGGGTAGCCGCTCAATCAGAGAAGCATTTTTCCTCACAGGACCTTCTTGAAATCAGGTACTTCAAAGCCGAAGCTTTAAGGGGGCAAGGGCATTGCGATGAGGCTGACAAGAATTATGGTCTCGTGACCGCGTCGAAAGACAAAAACGCGTTTACCGGCAGCGCCCACATAGGCTATGGCTTATGCCTGGAAAATGACCATAAATACGATGAGGCACGCAAAGAATTTCAAAGTTCCTTGGATGAAAATGCGGATGATGCGACAGTCACGATTCATGGAAGGTTCGAGATGGCCAACCTTGAGGCCTCTCAGGGGAATTTTGAGCTTGCCTTAAAGTATTACCTGTTGGTGGCGACCATTTATGATGATGACTTTTACTGTTCCGAAAGTTTATTAAGCGCGGCCAAGATTTCTGAACATTTGGGACGTAATGCAGATGCTTTAAAAATGTATGCCGAAATCCTGGATAAGTATAAAAACAGTACTGCCGCTGTTTACGCCCAGGGAAGGGTGGGTGTTTTAAAATGAATACCAAGGTCAGGAAACGAATACTGATCGCCCTGTGGGTGTCCCTTTTCATTCACGTTGGATTTTTAGTATGGAGTTGTTTTGTCAAAATCCTTCCGGCCGTACCTTTTCCTGAAAGACCTCAAACTGTCTTTCATGTGAAAATCGACAGGGAAGAAAGTGAGGGCCAGGAAAATTTAAAAATAGACCTGCCGTCTACCCGTAAATCACCCAAACCTGACAATCCTTTTACGGAAAACGTGGTCAAGAAACCTTCCATTGAATCCGAAGAAATAATCAAGAATAATATTCAGTCTTCTATCCAACGAAGCAAGGTGGCGCTGATTCCCTCATCCATGCAGGAAAATCAGATGCTCAGACGCTCAGAGGTCAATGATTTTATAGTGACCAAGAAAGTCCGGCGTGCCGTACGGGAAAATCTGGTGGATTTGGGGGAAGTGCCCCATGAGAATTTTGCGTCGGGGGCCCCGGTGCTTATTGCGGGTGAGGACATATCCAAGAATTTTCTCGATAAAAGCGCCATTCCTTCCAATGCTTCTTTGGCGGCACCCTCGCGCACTGCCAATCTGGAAAATGAGTTTCAGGTGATGAAAAAGACTGCTTCGGGGCTGGCGACGGCGTCTAAAGCCATGGACCTGGGAACAGCGCTGACCTATCAGCTTTTTAAATATCAAGATCCCCGCACGGGTCTTAAGTATTTTAAGCTGGTCGTCAAGGTGAGGGATGCGACCATCAATTTTCCAGTGATCCCTAAAGAAATCATTTTTTTGGTGGATGCTTCGGGCAGTATAGGCATGCGGCGTTTATCCCAGGTTGAGGCTGGCATCACCTATAGCTTAAAGCATTTGAATCCTGAAGACCGCTTTAATATTTATGTTTTTAAGGACAAAAGCGTTCCATTTAGCCCCGCGTCGGTCATGCGTACGGATGAAAACATCAAAAATGCCGTCGATTTTCTGAAGAGTCAAAAATCGTGGTCAACCACGGATATCTATGATGCCTTGCGGACGAGTATTGATTTGAAAGAACCTTTTGTCCCTTCCTACAGGGTGTTTATTAGTGATGGCTTTCCAACCACCGGTATTATAAATGCGAGACGCGTGATTAATGAAATTTCCAACCTCAATGACAATAAGGTGAGTATTTTTACCTTTGGTGGAGGGACCTCCGTTGATCCTTATATGCTGGACTTTATTGCTTTCAAGAATCGCGGCTGGTCAACAGTCGTCGACAGGGACTATTTTATGGGAAGGGAGTTTTCCAGGTTTTATGATGAGATCAAGGACCCTCTTCTTCTCAACGTGCGTTATTATGCCAGCGGCCTGGATGACACGGAAATTTTCCCGCAAACCATGCCTGATTTCTTTAAGGGATCCCAGTTTGTCATTTATGGCAAGTATAGTACTGAAGATAAATTTGCCGTCCAAATCCGGGGGGACATGGCCCAAGATAAAAAGGAATTTATTGTCAGCGCGTCTCTCCAGAATGCATTACCAGGTGATAAGCAGATCGCCCGGGATTGGGCGTTTCAGAAAGTGTATTATTTGATCAGTGAATTAAAGTACAATGAAAATAATGGGGATTTGCTCAACGCCATCGCAAATTTGTGTGAAAAATTCCATATTATTACGCCCTATTCGATCAATTTTCATCAAGCCCCGCATCATGTTTCCCCAATGAAGCTGGCGCCTAAGCCTTCTAAAAAACTGCTGCAAACCACAAGCCCAACCTAGTGTAGTTGAGTTCAATACTACAACACATGTAATAAGCTATGTATTACTAATAAAGTTAATTTATATTGTTTATAACATGTGTTATAATTTGACAAAATCTTTGATTGATGCTATGCTTCAAATAGGCCTGCCGCTCTCTGCGGCATGCAGGCTATCAAATTTGCAATAGAATAAGCACGAAATGGCCCTTATCCCGGGCACTCATAGTTATTCGGAGGAGGAATATGGATTATTTTTCAATGACTGATAAAGGAATATTGCATGAGTTAGGTAGCAGAATTAAGACCAAGCGTTTGTCATCTAATATTACTCAAAGTAATCTCGCTGCTAAAGCAGGGGTTTCTATCAATGTAGTTCAGAATATTGAATACGGCAAGCCTTCAACTATTCTTGGCTTTTTACGTGTCATGAGGGCTCTTAAAGTTCTTGATCAGCTGGATTTATTTCTTCCAAAAGTTCCTTTCAGGCCTAGTGAAATCGTTAAATTAGAAGGTAAACGTAGAAAACGAGCGTCAAGGGTAGCGAGACCCCAAGGGATATAGTTATGGCAAACAAAAAAATTATAGTTACAGCTGCCCAAGTTTATCTCTGGGGTGAACAAGTCGGAACAGTTGCTTGGGATGACCAAACCGGTGTCGCTGCGTTTGATTACGATCCACAATTTATAAAGAGTGGGCTTGAAATTTCTCCTATTTATATGCCGCTTTCAACTGATGTTTACTCCTTCCCTGAGCTGAAAATGCAAAGTCAAAATGGTCTCCCTGGACTATTAGCTGATTCCCTTCCTGATAGATTTGGAAATAAATTAATTGATGACTGGTTGCAAATAAACGGTCGTGAGCCTGGCTCATTAAACCCAATAGAAAAACTTTTGTTTGAGGGTTCTAGAGGGATGGGGGCCCTTGAATATCGTCCCGCGATCAACACAGGATCGATGGAGTCAACTCCAATTGCTATTGATAAACTCGCTCTTCTTGCAGCTGATGTCGTTAATAAAAAAAAAGATTTGTCGGTAAACTTGATCAAACATCCCACAGATGCCCTGCTTTCCTTGATTCAGATTGGGAGTTCCGCTGGTGGAGCACGAGCTAAAGCAGTTATAGCCTATAATCCTTCAACTGGTGAAATGAGATCTGGTCAAACTACTGTACCGGAGGGTTTTGAGCATTGGATCATTAAATTTGATGGGATGAGAGATCAGGACTTAGGTGATCCTGATGGCTATGGGAGAATTGAAGCAGCGTATTATCTAATGGCATTGAAAGCTAATATTAAAATGATGCCTTGTGAGCTATTAGAAGAAAAGGGACGCGCGCATTTTATGACCAAGCGGTTTGATCGTTTACCCGGGAATGAAAAAGTACACGTCCAATCATTAAACGCCCTGCAACACTACGATCATAGGGCTGAGAATAAATATAGTTATGAACAAGTTTTTTCTACAATTCTTAAATTGGGCCTGGATCATGAACACGCCCAAGAAATGTACCGGCGGATGGTTTTTAATATATTGGCGC
>CAZKUL010000029.1:0-23440 GCA_964555945.1 uncultured Planctomycetales bacterium | reverse complement strand
GATGGGCGGGTGGCGGAATGGCAGACGCGCATGCCTTAGGAGCATGTGGGGAAACCCGTGGAGGTTCAAGTCCTCTCCCGCCCACTTAAAGAATTAATTGGGAAGAGAGGACTTGAAGGAGCCCTGCATATAAACTGCGACGAATAGGAGCAGTTTATAGGGCGGGTGGCCGACCTGAAGCGAAGCGGAAGGCGCCAAGTCCTCTCCCGCCCACTAAAAGAACTACGTTGCGACAAGTATCTTATCATGCGGCGGTAATTCAGTTGGTAGAATGCCACCTTGCCAAGGTGGATGTCACCGGTTCAAGCCCGGTCCGCCGCTCCAAATATTTCTTCGGAGGAGTTCATGAAAATTAGTGATTTTTTGCGTAAGGAAGCTGTTAACACTGATTTGAAATCTGAAACGAAGATGGATGTCATTTCAGAGATGGTCACGATGTTGGTTGATAACGGTATCATTGAGAAAAAGTATAAGAACAAAATCGTTGATGGACTCATGGCCCGCGAGGCCCTTGGATCAACCGCGATTGGACAAGGTATCGCGATTCCGCACACCAAATCAGATACCGTCACTGATTTGATTTCAGCTTTAGCTATCAGTAAAAAAGGTGTAAACTTTGATTCTCTTGACGGTGAACCAGCGCATATTTTTTTCCTCTTGATTGCGCCTTCCGATTCCGCCGGTCCGCATTTAAAAGCCCTTGCGCGCGTATCACGCCTATTAAAAGATAAATTTTTCCGCGATAGTCTCAAGAATACCAAAACCGCCAAAGATGTCATGGATCTTCTTTCACAAGAAGATTCTCGCATAGGGTAGTCCTCTCTAGCCTCTGCGTCGGGTCCGACAACCAAGGAAGAGGGAATATTGTCCCAAAATTTTTTTAAATGGCTTTATCCGGGCATTAAAGTCAAACGCTGGGTGTTTGCCTCGATATTTGGCGTAATAATAGCTTGCATCGGTGCTGTTTTCGCGGTTTATCCCTATCCTTTTGTCAGCGGTTTTGGCATCATCATCATTCTCTGCGGTGTTTTGTTTATTGTGCTGGGCATGGGCAAGATGATCATTTCTTTGATCACCCTTTTTTTGCCCCAACGTGAGCGTGATATAGTTGATATCCTTTACCAGCGCCGCTTTTTGGAAAGAGGCCCTAAGGTTGTGGCCATTGGGGGAGGGCACGGATTATCTCACCTCTTATTGGGCTTAAAAGAATATACGGCTAATTTGACAGCCATTGTGACGGTGGCTGACAGTGGGGGGTCTTCGGGACGTTTGCGCCAGGAATTTAATATTGTGGCTCCGGGGGACATTCGTAACTGTTTGGTGGCCCTGGCAGATGCACCGGCGTTGATGGGCGAGCTTTTTCAATACCGTTTTGCTGAAGGGGACGGTCTTAAGGGACATAATTTCGGGAATTTGTTTTTGACCGCCATGGTGCAGATAACCAAGGGGGACTTTAAAAAGGCGGTGGAAGAGTCCAGTAAGGTCTTGGCCATCCGCGGCAAGGTCATCCCATCAACCGTACATAATGTGCATTTGGTGGCAGAATATATGGATGGGAGAATGACCAAGGGGGAGGCTAAAATCCCCCAGTCCAATGCGCCGATCAAGCGCATCTCCATAACACCGGAAGATGCCCCTCCGACAGATGATGCGCTGACAGCCATCGCGCAGGCGGATATTATTGTCATGGGTCCTGGCAGTTTGTATACCAGTATTTTACCTAATTTGATCATTAGGGGCGTCACTGAAGCTATTGCTGCTGCGTCGGCCTACAAGATTTATGTCTGTAATGTGATGACCCAGCCGGGTGAAACAGATGGATTTACGGCCTCAGACCACGTGCGTGTCCTTCTGGAACATACGGACCCAAAACTCGTCGATGCCTGTATTATCAATGATGCCGTTGTGAGCAACGAGGAAGCATTGAGCCGTTACCATCAGGAAAACGCCTACCCGGTGGCCGCAGACAGCGACCGCATCAAAGCGCTGGGGGTCAAGGTAATAGCTGCTGATTTGTTGAGTGTGGCTGATTATGTCCGGCATGATTCCAAGAAATTGACCCAGGCGTTGATAAAATTGATAGAGACCCAAAGGGTCATTAAACGATAATACGAAGTATGAACAAAATTGTCAAAGACTTAACCGTGGTCAATAAAAAAGGTTTGCATGCAAGGCCGGCGGCTTTATTTGTCAGTCTGGTGGAGAAATTTGATGTGACAGTGACCTTGGCCAAAGATGAAGAGGCGGTCAATGGGAAATCGATCATGGGCATTTTGATGTTGGGTGCCGTGCAAGGGACCGTGTTGAAAATTACGGTCGAAGGCCTGGAGGCAGAGCCAGCCATGGCCGAGTTTGAAAAATTTTTTAGTAAACAAGAAGAAGAGTTCCTTCCATGACTGAAATCGTCTTAAAAGGGATTCCCGCTGCCCCAGGCATAGCCTACGGCCCATCATTTATCCTGGATAAGGGCGAATTCATTGTGCCTAAACGTTCCATTTCTTCTTCTGAAATTGATTCAGAAATTGCCCGTTTTGAAGAAGCGGTTAATAATGCCCGGCGGGAAATTCATCATCTTAAGGCCAAAATCAGCCAAGACCTGGGTGCTGCACACGCGCAGATCTTTGATGCGCATTTGCTCGTTTTGCAGGATTCCACATTGCTTAACGGAGTCATTTCAGGCATTCGCGAAACCAAATCTTCCGCGGAATATGTTTTTCTCTCGGTCATCAAGAAGTTCGTTGATGCTTTTGCCCAAATGCCTGACGAATATTTGCGTGAACGCACCTCGGATGTCAGTGATATCAGCAAAAGGGTCTTAAAACATCTCATGGATGAGAGCAAGTTACATGACCTGGACAGTTTGCAGGATGATCTGATCATTGTGGCCCATGAATTGTCTCCCTCCGATGCGGTCAGCATGTACAATAAGAAAATCAAGGGCTTTTTGACCGATATCGGAGGCAGGACATCGCATACGGCCATTCTGGCCAAGTCTTTGGGGGTGCCTGCTGTGGTTGGTTTAAACGATGCCACCCTGCGCATCTGTAATCAGGATTATCTGATCATTGATGGCCAAAAGGGATTGGTCATCATTAATCCTTCCGCTGAAACCAAAGAACTTTATATTAAAGAAATGCATAAAATGACGGCCAGATTGGAGAAGTTAGAAGATTTAAAGAATTTGCCGGCCCAAACGCTGGATGGCAAGAAAATCGCTATCCTGGCCAATCTGGAATTATCGTCGGAAATTTCCGCGGTGAGCAAATACGGAGCTGAAGGCATCGGGCTTTATCGTACGGAGTTCCTGTATATGAACCGCTTGGATTTGCCCTCTGAAGAAGAGCAATTTAAGGCCTATAGCCAGGTGGCCCGTGCCGTGGCGCCCTTTGGAGTGACAATAAGAACTTTGGACCTGGGGGGAGATAAGTTTATATCAAGTGTCCAGATCCCTCGGGACATGTCGCCTTTTTTAGGTTGCCGTGCCATTCGATTTTGTTTGGAACGCCCGGATATTTTTAAGACCCAATTAAGGGCCATCTTACGGGCTTCTGTGCATGGTCATATTCAGATGATGTACCCCATGATCTCCGGTCTTGACGAATTGCGGCAAGCGAATGTCATTCTCGAGCAAGTCAAAATGGCCCTGCGGGATGAACAAATCCCTTTTGATGAGACAATGAAGGTGGGCATTATGATCGAGGTCCCCGCGGCCGTCATGATGGCTGAGGCTTTGGCCCGTGAAACCAATTTCTTCTCGATTGGGACCAATGATTTGATTCAATACACCCTCGCGGTTGATCGCGTCAATGTAAAAACCGCGCATTTATATGAACCTGCGCATCCGGCCGTGTTGAAAATGATACAAAAGACGGTTGACGCCGGCCATAATGAAGGCATCCATGTGGCCCTCTGCGGGGAAATGGCTTCTGATCCTATGTTGGCTTTTTTATTATTAGGGATGGGTATTGATGAATTCAGCATGTCAGCCGCAGGCATTTTAATGGTCAAAAGGATGATCCGTTCTGTGAAATTGCAAGACGCGCAACGCACAGCGTATGATGCCATGCAATTGGCAACAGGGCAGGAAGTTGAAGAATATGTCAATGCGCAGTTGCGTAAGATTCTGCCTAATTGAAGGTCAGAGTGTATTAAAAGCGCTATTTAAAGAATAATTTTTTCTGGTTTTCAAATTTAAGGGAAATGGTATGATATGCGGAAGTATCAAGTCCATAGAAAATGTTCAAACTTATTTTACAATATAATATCTCGTCATTGCGAGAAGCGAAGCGACGAAGCAATCCCTGAAAGAACAGTCTAAGATTACTGAGATTGCTTCACTCCCTGCGGGATTTCGCAATGACGAACAACACGAAAGGTGGTTTTAGTGAAAGGACGTTATCTTTTTACCTCTGAATCCGTGGGCAATGGCCATCCGGATAAAGTATGCGATCAAATCTCTGATGCAGTGTTGGATACCGTTTATACCGATGATCCCAAGGGCCGTGTGGCCTGCGAGACTTTCTGTTCCGCGGGTTTGGTCATTGTAGGCGGTGAAATTACAACCAGTACCTACGTGGATGTCCACAAGGTGGTCAGAAAAGTCCTGATGGATATCGGTTATAACCATCCCAAATATGGATTTGATGCAAGTACATGTTCAGTGCTCAATGCCATTAATAAACAATCGCCGGACATTTCTCAAGGAGTTGATACAGGGGGAGCGGGTGATCAGGGGATCATGTTTGGGTATGCCTGTAATGAAACGCCTGAACTGATGCCATTGGCCATTACCCTGGCCCATCAATTGGTCCAACGTGTCGAGGAGGTCCGTAAAAAAGGCATTTTGAAATATTTAGGGCCGGATTGCAAATCCCAGGTGACCATTGAATATGAGGATGATAAGCCCATACGCATTGATGCGGTGGTCTTGGCCTGTCAACATACAGAAGAGATTCTAGACAAGAGCGGCAAACGCATCACGGATAAAGCCAAAGCTGAGATCATCAAAGTGGTCGCCCATCCTGTCGTAGGCAAGATGATCGACAAGAACACCAAATTTTATGTCAATGAAACAGGAAAGTTTGTCGTGGGTGGACCGCAGTCTGATACTGGTGTGACAGGCCGTAAGATCATTGTGGATACCTATGGGGGTGTTGTGCCTCATGGCGGCGGCGCTTTTTCAGGCAAGGACCCCACCAAGGTCGATCGTTCCGCGGCCTACATGGCACGCTATATTTGCAAGAATATTGTGGCCGCGGGCCTGGCCCAAAAATGCATGCTTCAGGTGGGCTATGCCATTGGATTTCCCCAACCGGTTTCCTTGATGGTGGAAACCTACGGCACAGGCAGGATCTCCGAGCAACATTTAGTTGCTTTGGTCCGCAAGCATTTTGATCTATCCCCTCGGGGGATCATCGCCACCTTAGAACTACGACGTCCGATCTATTTAAAGACCGCGTCCTACGGCCATTTTGGCCGTCCCGGATTCTCGTGGGAAAAAACCGACAAGGCCGCGATTCTAAAGAAAGAAGCATAACCCTTATGGCTAAACTTATGACTAAACCTGTATCTAAATCCAGAATTAAAAATATCACTGATTATAAAGTCAAGGACATGTCCTTGGCGCCCTGGGGGCGCAAAGAAATTGACATCGCCCAAACTGAAATGCCGGGACTCATGGCCCTTCGTAAAGAGTATGAAGGTAAACAGCCGCTTAAGGGGGCGCGCATTGCCGGTTGTATTCACATGACGATAGAGACCGCGGTTTTGATTGAGACCCTGATGAAGTTAGGCGCCCAGGTGCGCTGGTCATCTTGCAATATTTTCTCGACCCAAGACCATGCTGCCGCAGCCATTGCCGCTGCCGGCATACCGGTATTTGCCTGGAAGGGCGAGAGTCTTGAGGAATATGATTGGTGTGTCGAGCAGACCATTCATTGGCCTGATGGTCAAGGACCGAACATGCTCTTGGATGATGGGGGCGATCTGACCATCATGGTCCATGAAAAGTATCCCCAATATCTTAAGGACATCCGGGGTCTCTCAGAGGAAACCACGACCGGAGTCCATCGTCTTTATGAGATGATGAATAAAGGCACATTAAAGGTGCCGGCCATCAATGTCAATGATTCGGTGACCAAGTCCAAGTTCGATAATTTATATGGATGCCGGGAGTCTTTGATCGACGGTATCAAGCGCGCCACCGACCGGATGATTGCAGGCAAGGTCTGTGTGGTTGCCGGCTATGGCGATGTGGGCAAGGGCTGTGTGCAGTCCTTCAAAGGCTTAGGGGGGCGCATCATCGTCACTGAAATTGACCCCATCTGCGCTTTGCAGGCCGCCATGGAAGGTTATCAGGTGATGCCCATGAATGAAGCGGCCAAGATCGGCGATATTTTTGTGACAGCGACCGGTTGTGTCAGCGTTATTACAGGCAAACATCTGGATGTGATGAAAAGCGGGGCCATTGTCTGCAATATCGGGCACTTTGATTCTGAAATTGAAATTGCTTATTTGAATAAACGCAAGAACATCAAGAAAATACAGATCAAACCGCAGGTCGATGAGTATGTTTATCCCGATGGTAAAAAGATCATTATTCTTGCCGAAGGCAGGCTTGTGAATTTAGGCTGTGCCATGGGTCATCCGTCCTTTGTTATGAGCAATTCTTTTACGAACCAAGTCCTGGCCCAGATAGAGCTGTGGCAAAACGGCCATAAGTACGAACACAAGGTCTACACGCTTCCAAAATACTTGGATGAAAAAGTGGCCAGTCTTCATTTAGCCAAGGTCGGCGCCAAATTAGATGTATTGACGCCAGAACAAGCCAAATACCTCGGCGTCAAACCCCATGGTCCTTTCAAGTCCGACCACTACCGCTATTAACCCCCAACGCAATCCCCCCTCTTTTTTTAAAGAGGGGGTAGGGGGGAGTTTTAAACATCCCATTAAAAGTTCCCGAAATAAAATTTCCCAGTAACCGCCAAATAAAAAATTTGTCTTTCAGGTAATCCCATGGCATACTTTCACCATACCTAGAATTTTATAGAAACCATAAGGGAAAGCATGTTTAAACGTTTAATAGCCACGCTTATTTGCGTTACTTTTTCATTTAATAATCTTCAGTATGTTCATGCCCAGGGCTTTAGTGTTAACCAGCTTCCTGTGCCCGGGACAATGATAGGGGAGTCTGCGCCATTCGCCCCTTTAGCTTTAAAAGGTCTGGTAGTTAATCCCTCAAAACCTTTAGAATTTCAATTCATTGTAGATACCGGTAAAGGTCCGCAGGACACTGCCTCAGTCAAAGGTCAGGCCAATCAGCTGGTCAAATACTTTCTAGCAGGCCTGACCATCCCTGAGGGCGATTTATGGGTCAATTTAAGCCCTTATGAGAAGAACAGGATGGTTCCAGAGGCCCTTGGCCAAACAGACCTAGGCCGTGATTTACTAGCCCAAGACTACATCCTTAAACAATTGACCGCTTCCCTTATATATCCAGAGAAAGATTTAGGCAAAGAATTTTGGAGCAGGGTATACGCAAAAGCCCAAACGCAATTCGGTACCACCAACGTTCCTGTTAACACCTTTAATAAAGTATGGATCCTTCCTGACCTGGCGCAAGTATTTGAAAATGGTGCCGCAGCCTATGTGACCAAATCCACTTTAAAAGTCATGTTAGACGAAGACTATTTGGCCCTACAGAAACATGTTCCCTCCCCCTCTGTGGGGAGGGTCAGGGAGGGGGGGATAGCTTCTCAAATTATCAGTCAAATCATCCTTCCCGAGATAACCAAGGAAGTCAACATCGGTAAAAATTTCGCCCCATTACTTCAAATCTATCAAGCACTCATTTTAGCCAAGTGGTACAAAAAAACTATCCAAAACGGCCTTTTGGATGCCCTTTACACCAATAAAAACAAAGTCGTCGGCGTCAATTTAGATGATCCTGCTGTTAAAGAGCAGATTTACAACCGATACCTTCAGGCTTACAAGAAGGGAGCGTTTAACTACATTAAAGAAGACCCGACACCGGAGGGGCAAATTGTGCCGAGGAAGTATTTCTCAGGGGGCATTACTCATTTAGGTGATTTTGCAATGTCCACTGACGGTAAAGCGTTAGACGTTGCAAGCGATGGAGAGGATTTTGCAATGAAGGTAGATTTGGAGAAACCAACAGATGCGGCGATGATGCATATTAGTAACATGTTTAATGTGTTGAAATATCAAGATCCTATTGCCGATGAAGAAATTGACGATTTGCTTATTTTAGGCAATGAAAATTTTGACTTGTTTAGAGAAGCATTAAGGTATTTTGCCAGAGGGAAAGGTAAAAGAATTGTTATTTTAGGCGGGTACGGACATGGTACGCCTCCATTAATTGAAGCTGTCAAAAAATCGGGTTTCAAGTTTTCTACTGGTGGAATGAGTGAGTCAAGAATAATACGTAATGTTATGCAGAAGATGGTTGAACAGGAAGTTGAGTTTTCTGGATTGAGACAAAAAATGAATCCAGGAACGTATGATAAAATTTTCTTGTTGGAAGAAAGGTCTACGAATACTCCAGAAAATTTGAAAAACTATAAAGGGTTGCTTTCATTTTCTGGTGGGAAAGCCTACAATGTTTTATTTTTTCAAGCCCCTGAAATGCAATTAAGAAGTAAGGCCACCTTCGGGGGAATTTTTGAGCAAGAAATTAGGGTAGGAAGGATAAAGGACATAGGTCTAACTATTGATTATGATATAAGATCGAAACCTATCGATCAAGTTATTGAAACAGTCATTAGGGAAGCATGGAGAATAATTATTTATTCTGATTATGGTAAAAAGAACATTAGTTTCTTTGAAACAAGGTATAGGAGTGTTGATGGAATTCCGGGAAATTTTTGGGACAGCGCAAATTCTTTATTTACGGGAATAAATGATGATGAAAAACGTCAATTCGCAAAATCTTTGGTGGCATTAGCCGCGCCTGAATTTTCGACACAAAGCGTCAGTGGTTCTGCTAACTCACAGATGAAAGGGTTTGTAGAAAATGTTTTAAACGCAGCGAATGCGGCGATGGGAGGGGGTAAAAAAGATGAAGCAATGACGATTAGTATTAAAATTGCAACTCTACGAGGTGGGGCTGAGTTGTTGTCTCGTTTAGATTTGGGAAATGTTGATGGTAGCAGATCGTTTATAGTTGGTTTGTCAAGAGATGGTGTATTAAGTGCGTCGTCACGTGGAATGCCATATAAAATTAATAGCACACCACTAGAGGTTTTAGAACGACGATTAAATCTAGTCAAAAATATTGAGAGTTTGGATAAAGCACGTAAGAATAAATCTGAAGATATTGTTGTTTTGGATTGGGGATGCGGAACTGGGCAGGGTCTTGTGGAATTGCAACGCGAAATTAAAAAAAGGAAGATAAAGAATGTAGTTCTGGTTGGTTTTGATGGGCAATATTATCCCGAATGGAATAATGCTCCGTCAGGAATAAGTTTTATTTTAGATGTTCCTGTTCTTCAAATGTATTTACGAGGACTTCATGGAGTCGACCTTGTATATAGCCACTCTGCGTTAACTCTTCTCTTTACTAAGGTCATTGAGCATAGCTTTAAAGACTTATATCCATTATTGGCGGCTAAACGAGGCAAAATATTAATATGGCCAATTAATAGATTTCTTCCTATAAATAGATTTAACGCGTTATATAGAAAGAAATCCATTGATAATAATATGTTTGAACCGCCAAAGGTTGAGGGTACAGGAGATGATCAGAGCGTTATTCTTATTGCGAAGCCAGGGCCTGAAGACCGTGCCCAACTTGGAAAAGCCCCGGGCGGTATCGACCTCAATCAAATCAAAGTCAATCGCACCGGCAAAACAATCAACGTCCAATTCGACCAAGCCCTGCTAAGCGAACTAGAACAAGGTGGATTTGAAGGCTTTACCCCTGTTATTGAGAGCATGACGCACATTTCAAGTCCGTTTCAATTATTAGGTGTTAATATAGCTGAACAAACAAAGGTGTTGGCAAAAGTATAAATTAAAAGAGGGGTAGTATAAAATTTGCTGGCAAGTCGCCGCAGATATTTTTAAATTTCTCCAACAGATATTATAACATGTTGACAAAATGTTGATTTCTAGCAGGAGGGGGCATTTAAGACGCGTTTATAAGAGTTTTAAAGTGGAAAGATTCTTCAGATTCTTCAGATTCCTACTTTGTTTTTCTCAAATAATATGGCATACTTTCCTATATACAACGGAAAGCGAAGTATTCCCCAAAACAAATGCATAAAGCTATTTCAATTTTCATTTTGACAGCGTTTATCAGCGCCTCTGTCAAAACGCCATCCTATGCCGAGGCTGATCCCATGCCTTGGATGCCCAGGCCTGGTGTTAGAGTCCCTTTAAGCCCTGAATACACATCTGCCTATTTAAAGGGCATCGTGATCCATCCTGAGAACGCCCTGAAATTTGACTTTATCATTTATAAGGGTGACAAGGAGCTTACAGAAGCCCAGAAAAGGACGGAGTATACTAAATTAACTAAATACTTCTTAGCTTCACTGGCCATTCCTGATGATGATCAATGGGTCAATCTTTCCCCTTATGAAAAAGACCGTATTATCAAGGATGATTTCGGCAAGACCGAAATGGGCCGTGACCTTTTGGCCCAGGATTACATGCTCAAGCAAATCACGGCTTCCTTGATTTATCCCGAAGACCATTTGGGCAAGATATTTTGGAACAAAGTCTATGCCAAAGCCCAAACACAATTCGGCACAACCAACATCCCTGTGAACACCTTTAACAAAGTTTGGGTCCTGCCCGATGACGCGCTTATCTATGAAAAAGGTAACACAGCTTATGTATTAAGAAATCATCTCAGAGTCATGCTGGAAGAGGATTATCTTTTTTTACAAAAACATTCTGGAATAACTGACAGCAAGAACAACGTAAATTCTCTCGGATCCCAAGTCGTCCGTGCCATCGTCCTCCCAGAACTCCAACGCGAAGTTAACGAAGGCAAGAACTTCGCTCCTTTAAGGCAAGTCTACAGCGGCATGCTGTTGGCCGCTTGGTATAAAAAGGCGCTCAAAGAATCCTTGCTTAGCAAAATATATGCGAACAAGGCCAGGGTCAAAGGTGTTGACCAGGACCCTAAAACCAATGAAGCCATTTATCAGCAATATCTTAAAGCCTATAAAAAGGGTGTTTTTAATTTTATTAAAGAAGACGTCGATAAATACACCCATGAGATAATTCCCAGAAAATATTTCTCGGGTGGGGAAGGCAGTTACAGTTTGTCTGCAAAATATTTTGACCGTGCTACTATCATTCAAATAACTTCCGATTCAGCTCAACTGGGAGAAATTAATTCTTCTATGCTTGACGTTGCTTCTGTGAGCACCAATGTCGCAAAACCCGATTCAGCGATGACAATAATTCTCGCGCTTGAGGTGGTCGCCGCGATTGTTTCTGTTAGCTCTATTTTATTATCACATCTTAGGGGACAAGGGAATCAGAGAAAACAAACTAGAGTGGTCCCGAAAGGAGAAAAGCTGAGCTATTATGATTTGCAAAGTGCTCTGCCTTTTATTCATACCATTAATGAATTTGAAGAATACAAGCAGATCTCCATAAAGGTAATGAAGGAAATTTTAAACCAACTAGTACCTATGGAATTATCAAAGGGCAATAAACCAACTCTTTTGGTAAGTAAACCAAAAGGAGAGCTTCTGGAGAGTTACGTTAGGGACATATTGAAGGCGCTGGTAGGCAACCATGGCGACGTGAAGGAAGACGGTGGTTTTTTTATTCTCAATTATCCTGAACCCGATGATCTTTCCCATCCGTCAAAATCCGAATGGTATAGACGAGGATATCTGAACGCATGGGCCTGGGCACTTATTGCATATGCCCGAAGGCAGAATGGCGCGCGACAACCGTGGGCAGATACAGTTTTATATGACTCCTTCCGCAGGCTTGATGAGTCAGAAATTTTGAGACGTGTAAAGGTCTTAAAGAGTCAGGAAGTGCTAGATAATGGCGAAATGCGATTTGCGGCGGCTACAAAAGACGATAAGGAATGGCTTGCTTTAATGTTTGCCTTAATGAGTAGCGTTCTAAAGGGATTCCAAATTACTTACCACCAAGACGAAGTCAGGCTGATTTATGATGACAATCCATTTCTTAATGGTCAGCAAGGTCTAGAATATAGGAAAGGTTCAATGGATTTCATTTCCGCTTATTTGAAACAAGCCTTGAGAATCATCGAAGAAAAACTCCAACTTTCCAAGGCAATGATTGCGGCTGGCTTTTCAACAAAAAGTCACCGATCTATTGCCAATGATTCTGCAATGTCTTCCTACGATAAGGGAAGATTGTTAACTGGCATTGCTCTTATATTTTTGAGTCAGCTTGCAGAGGACGGTTTACCAATTCAACTTCTGAAGGGATCATCATTACATCACTATTCTTTAGTGATGCTCTTAGCCACTGTTGGCGCGACTGCTGGATTAGTTAGAATTTTTAATACATTAGTCCCACCTGACAAAGCTACAGTATCAGCCCATCCAAAGGCACGGCCATTTGGCGGTATCGACTTAAATGCGGCGAACCTGGCCATGACCATCAAACGGGATGGCAAGGGTGTTCCATTGCCCTTTGCCCAACAAGACATGGCCCAGCTTAATTTGATCGAAGGCCTGGAGCCTGAAATCCTCTCCATTAAACCCGCCAGCAGCTTGCCTAATTTTGCTGATCTTTTTAAGGATTGAAAAATTTTATATCCACATTCATTAGAGACGCCATAAATGGCGTCTCTACGGTTGATGTAAGGAAATTATCGAATTTTCTCCCCTCCTGACTTTTCTGGTGATATAATACGCAAATTCATTCGATAATTAGTTAGGAAATTCTTAGAGAAGGTTCAAGGGGTGTGCTTATGGCTAATAAAATTAAGAAAATCGGGATATTGACTTCCGGCGGGGACGGCCCGGGGATGAACGCCGCCATCCGTTCGGTGGCGCGTTATTCTCTTCATTTTGGCCTGGAAGTCGTAGGCATCATGCGCGGGTATCAGGGGCTTTTGGAAGATGATCTTGTGCCCATGAACCACCGCTCGGTCTCTAACATTATCAATAGGGGCGGGACCATTTTGAAAACAGCCCGATCTAAAGAATTTGGCACGGATGAAGGCAAGGCCAAGGCCGCAGAGGTCTTGAATCGTAACGGCATTGATGCCCTGGTTGTCGTGGGAGGGGATGGATCTTATAGAGGCGCCAGCCGGTTATATGAATTGCATGGGATACCCACCATTGGTTTGCCTGGCACCATTGATAATGATTTAAACGGGACAGACCAGACCATCGGTTGTTCGACAGCTATTAACACGGCCTTGGAGTCTATTGACAAGATCCGTGACACGGCCCAGAGCATGGAACGTATCTTTGTGGTTGAAGTCATGGGTAATAAGTCAGGATATATCGCCATGGAAGTCGCACTTGCAGCCGGCGCGGAAGATGTTATAATACCCGAACGTCCTTTTGATTATGAAGCCATGCATGACGAAGCCCGTGAAGGTAATGAAAAAGGCAAGGTCAGCTGGATCGTTATTGTGGCTGAAGGTGCAGGCAAGGCCCAGGTCATCGCGGAAAATATCACAAAAGCCGTTGGTTTGGAAACTCGTTATGTGGTATTAGGGCATGTGCAGCGCGGCGGTACACCCAGCGGGCAGGACAGGATTTTAGCCACACGATTGGGCGCAGCTGCCGTTGATCTTTTATTGAACGGCGTCTATGGAAAAGCAGTCGGCGTTTTGCAGGATAAAATCAATGTGGTTGACCTCAAAGATGCCAGCCGCAGGATCCATGAGGACATGGATCGGCGTTATCAATTGTTGAAAATTTTAACTTAAAGGAGAATAGCGTCCGCTTGGGCCCCTGGCCACTTACGCGGTACCGCTATCAGGGAGTTAATATGTCAGTCAATACTGCTTTTGATGTGGATGCAACAGTTCAAAAATTAGTCTTAACAGATAACATTAAGGAAAAAGAGGCCCTGGCCCGTGAAATCCAGTCCCAGGCCCAGACCAAAGGTATTTATTTGGCCTCCATCCATGATGTTTATATGGCCCGCGGTAAAGGCCAAGGCAAAAATTTTACTGTACCGGCCATGAATTTACGTTCTTTGACCTATTATCTTGCCCGCGCCATTTTTCGTACGGCCAAGCGCCTGAATGCCGGTGCTTTTATTTTTGAGATTGCTAAATCAGAAATGGGTTACACAGGTCAACCACCCATAGAATATGTGGGTGTGATCCTTGGCGCTGCCTTCAAAGAAGGCTATAGCGGTCCGGTTTTTATCCAGGGTGACCATTGCCAGATCAAGGCTTCGGAATATTTTAAGGATAAGAATAAAGAAGTCTCCGGTTTAAAGGACATGGTGGCTGATTGTGTTGCTGCCGGCTTCTATAACATTGACGTGGATTCATCGACCACGGTCAAGTTGGACCGTCCGACATTAACAGAGCAACAGCGTGATAATTTTGAAGTCTGCGCGGACATGTCTGCCTTTATCCGTAAGATCCAGCCCAAAGGCATCGAGGTATCTATTGGTGGGGAGATCGGGGAAGTCGGCCATAAGAACAGTACAGTCGATGAATTAGTGGCTTTTATGGATGGTTATAATAAATCATTGCCCGAGGGCTTTGATGGCTTAAGCAAGATCTCTGTCCAGACAGGGACTTCGCATGGCGGGGTGGTATTGCCGGATGGCAGCATGGCGAATGTCACGGTAGATTTTAATACATTAAAGGCGCTCTCAGAGGCGGCCCAAAAGAAGTATGGCATGGGTGGGGCGGTCCAGCATGGCGCGTCAACCTTGCCTGACAACGCTTTCAATAAGTTTCCGGAGGTCAATACCGTCGAGATCCATTTGGCGACCAATTTTCAGAACAAGACCTTGGACAGCAAATTATTCCCCAAGGATTTGTATAACAAAATGATTGAGTGGACCAAGGTGAACTGTATCAGTGAGCGCAAATCCACGGATACAGATGAGCAATACATCTACAAGGCCCGCAAACGCGCCCTAGGTCAATTTAAAAAAGAGATCATGAACATGCCTTTAAATGTAAAAGAAGGAATTGCTGCGGAAATAGAGAAGAATTTCGAATTTTTATTTAAACAACTGAATGTGAATGACACTAAAGAGTTTGTGACTTCAATAGTCAAACCGGTACAGGCCACCATTGGCTTGCGCCATACTCAGGCTCATTTAGACGGCGAAGGGGATGATTAATGGCTAAGATTTTTTACGACAAAGATTGTAATATCAATGATATCAAGGATAAAACCATTGCTGTGGTGGGTTACGGCATTCAAGGACGCGGCCAAGCGTTAAATTTGCGCGATAGCGGATTGAAGGTCATTATCGCCCAGCGGCCGGGCGGCCCCAATTATGATAAGGCCATCAAGGATGGCTTTAAGCCTATGTCTGTTGAGGAAGCTACAGAGAAAGCGGATGTTATCATCATCCTGACCCAGGACCATTTGCAGGCGGATATTTACAAAAAATCCATCGAGCCGCATTTGACCAAGGGTAAGGCCATTGCTTTTTCCCATGGGTTTAATATTCATTTTAAATTCATTGTTCCTCCAAAGAATGTTGATGTTTTTATGATCGCGCCCAAAGGCCCAGGGGCATTGGTGCGTCGCCAGTATGAAGAGGGCCGTGGGGTGCCATGTCTGGTTGCGGTCCATCAGAATGCCACAGGAAAAGCCTTGAAAATCGCCCTGGCGTATGCCAAAGGCATTGGCGGTTCCCGTGCCGGTATCATCCAAACGACATTTAAAGAGGAAACAGAGACGGATTTGTTCGGGGAGCAGGCAGTTTTGTGCGGCGGCGCCAGTGAACTGGTCAAAGCTGGATTTGAGACGTTGACCAAGGCCGGATATCAGCCTGAAATTGCCTATTTTGAATGTTTGCATGAATTAAAATTGATTGTAGATTTGATGTACGAAGACGGCATTCAAGGCATGCGCAAACGTGTTTCTGATACGGCCGAATACGGCGACATGACACGGGGCACACGCATTGTCAACGAGCGGACCCGCCGTGAGATGGAGAAGATCTTAAAAGAAATCCAAAAAGGCCAGTTTGCCAGGGAATGGATGGCAGAGAATAAAACCGGCCGTAAGAATTTCCTTAAAATGCGTAAGGCAGGAGAAAATCATCCGGTTGAAAAGGTAGGGACCCGACTACGGGCCATGATGAGCTGGATGAAAAAGTAAAACTGTTGATTACACCGTAGGCATCAGCGTATATAATCAAAGGGCGGCCCTCAACAGCCGCCCTTAATTTTTGAAAGCTAATAGCAGCCTGAAAGAAGTCGGGATGAATTTATTCCGCCAAAATGCTAATGGCTACCTATTTATTCCTGGATAAGTCAGGAGCCAAAGCACGCATTTTGGCTACATAAATTATCCCGACATCTTTCAGGACGATAGCTATGAATATAAAAGAGGATATTCCCATGAAAAACGATAAAGTGTTAGTTTTTGATACAACATTAAGGGATGGGGAGCAGGCGCCGGGGGCGACCATGAGTACTGAAGAAAAGTTGGAGATTGCTTTTTCTTTGGAACGTTTGGGGGTTGATATCATTGAAGCTGGTTTTCCGGTATCTTCCAGGGGGGATTTCGAGTCTGTCCACAACGTGGCGCGTCATATCAAGAATTCTTTTGTTTGCGGGTTGGCCCGGTGTGTGGTCAAAGATATTGATGCTGCCATTGAGGCGGTCAAACCTGCTAAACATAAACGCATCCATATCTTTTTGGCCACCTCCAAAATCCATTTGCAGCATAAATTGAATAAGAGTCAGGATGAGATTGTGGCCATGGCGGTAGAGGCGGTTAAATATGCCCGCAAGCGGATGGACAATATTGAATTCTCCCCAGAAGATGCTTCCCGCACCGATAAAGAATTTTTGTATCGCATTCTGGAAGCTGTTATCAAAGCCGGTGCCAGTACGGTCAATATCCCAGATACTGTTGGCTATAGCACGCCACAGGAATATGGGGAAGTCATTGCCGGGATTGCCAAGAATGTGCCTAATATAGGGAAGGCCATTATTTCCACCCATTGCCATGATGATTTGGGCCTCGCGGTGGCTAATTCTTTAAATGGCGTCCAAAACGGCGCCCGCCAGGTGGAATGCACGATCAATGGTATCGGAGAGCGGGCAGGGAACGCGTCCATGGAAGAAATTGTCATGGCGATAAAGACCCGTTCTGATTTTTATGGATTATCTACGCATATCAAAACAAGAGAATTTTACAGGATTTCCCGGATGGTTTCCAAGGCCACAGGTTTTATTGTCCCTCCGAACAAGGCCATTATTGGAGCCAACGCCTTCCGCCATGAATCAGGTATCCATCAAGATGGTATCTTAAAGGAGAGACGGACCTATGAGATCATGAATCCGGAAGATGTCGGCGTGCCCTCCCACGAGGGATTGGTTTTGGGTAAACATTCCGGCCGTCATGCGTTTAAAGACCGTTTAAAGAGTTTAGGGATCGAAATGCCAGAGGTGGACTTAGATAAGGCTTTTGTCCGTTTTAAGGGATTAGCGGATAAAAAGAAAGAGATCTACGATGAGGATTTGGTGGCCATTGTAGAAGACCAGGGCCACTTAAGCCAGATGGCTTATACGCTGATGGATTTAATCTCTACCAGCGGCACAAATATTTCTCCCCAAGTGGTGGTGACCATCGCTCACAAAGGCAAAAAACAAACAAAGGAATCCAGTGGCGATGGCCCGGTAGATGCCTGTTATAAGGCCATTGAAGCCGTGACCAAATTAAAAGCCAATTTATTGGACTATAGCATTAAGGCTGTCACCCAGGGTAAGGATGCTTTGGGCGACGTGACCATCAAGGTGGCCATTGAAGGAGAAACGGTCATAGGCCGCGGGGCCAGCACGGACATCATTGAAGCCTCCGCGAAGGCCTATATTAACGCGATTAATAAATTCGTCGCGCAACAAAAATTGAAGAAATGAATTAATGGTTTACGACCCGCCGGCCATATATGGGATCATCGGTAATCCAGTGGCGCACAGTTTATCGCCTGTGATGCAGAATGCTGCATTTAAAGCCTTAAAGGTCAACGCCGTGTACAAATTATTTCCTTTGGCTGACCAGGAAGAGCTCAAGCTATTTATGGAGGACCTCAAAGAGGCAAATAATCCCATCTTTGGGTTGAATGTCACGGTACCTTATAAGGAAGATATTTTGCCTTATCTGGACAGCATTGATCCTTTAGCGGAGAAAATCGGCGCTGTTAATACGCTGGTGATTGATCATCAACGGAGGGTCAGGGGATTTAACACTGATGGGCCTGGATTCTTAAGTCATCTTACAGAACTTAATGTTGACCTTAAGGCCAAGCGTATCGCGATCCTAGGTGCCGGGGGCACGGCCCGGGCCATTATCAGCGTTCTGTGTTTGCTCCCTCAGGGGCCTGAACGCATTACGCTGTACAACCGTACAAGGGGTCATGCGGACGCCTTGGTTCATGACATAGGTAAGAAAATAAACACCGCTCTTGTGACCGTCGTCGATGAGCCGGAAGACTTAAACATTGAGTTAGCGGACCTTTTGATCAATACGACCAATGTCGGTATGAAAGCCACAGACCTTCTATTGATTGATCCCGCCTCGCTCCACAAGGACATGCTGGTTTATGATGTCATCTATAGTCCTGCCGAAACACAATTATTGACCCAGGCCCGTTTGAAGAAGGCCCAAACGGCGAATGGTTTGGGGATGCTGTTTTACCAGGGCGTTTTGGCCTTTTGGCATTGGTCAGACGTGGAACTAGACGAACCCATTAAGAAAATGATGAGAAAATCATTAGAAAAGGCCTCTCATGGAACTTAATTATGCTGTAGGTGCTTTTATTTTTATCATGGGTGCGATGACAGGAAGTTTTCTGAATGTATGTATCGTGCGTCTTCCCCTTGAGAAATCCATTGTTTTTCCCGGGAGCCATTGTGTGGCTTGCCGGACCCCTATTGCGTGGTATGATAATGTGCCTTTAATCAGTTGGTTGGTTTTAGGCGGCCGCTGCCGGGCCTGCAAAGAAAAGATATCCTTTCGCTACTGGTTGGTGGAATTGCTGACAGGGGTGACTTTCGTTCTTTTTTATTGGCATTATGGCCTGCAACCCGTCTTATGGCCGTATTTGGTCATGGTCAGCGGTTTTATTGTCGCGACCTTTGTCGATTTTGAACATCGGATCATCCCTGACGAGGTGTCGATTGGCGGCATGATTGTTGGTGTTGTATTAAGTTTATTTGTGCCCCAATTGCATGGGACCCACTCGCCATTTTTAGGGGTAGGGTATTCCATTGTAGGTCTTTTGGTGGGAGGCGGCTGCATTTACCTCATGGGAACTATTGGAGACCTCGTTTTCAAAAAGGAAACCATGGGTGGAGGAGATGTTAAATTGATGGCCATGGTAGGTTCTTTTATGGGCTGGAAGTTGGCCTTGTTGACATTTTTTCTGGCTCCATTTTTTGGCGCTGTTTTTGGTATTGTTGAGAAAATCCGCACCAAGGACAGCACGATCGCCTATGGCCCTTTCTTGATCATCGGCGCGTTGGTTAGTCTATTTTGGGGGGAGCGGATCATTCACTTTGTACTCACGGGAGGTATTTACCACTTATGAAAAGGACCTTAATTCTTGGATTTGTGTCCCTTTTTATAAGTTTCTTTATTAATCAGGCAGGGGCCGCGACGACCCCGCCAGCTTTGTACCCAATCCAAAGCGTCTCAGTAACGTATAACTTGGCGAATTCGACCCTGCATGTGCAAGCCGCACACCCTTCCGATAATTGGGAAAGGGATTATGTGCGCATGATGACGGTGGCTGTCAATGGCCAGTTGGTTTCAACGTACAATTACTATCACCAGACCCGTCCTGATGGATTTTCGGACGATGTTAAGCTTGAAGCTCAGGTAGGTGATGTGATTACCGTGGCCGTATACTGTACGCAGGGCAACAGTCTCTCCCAGGATTTGACGGTAACAGCCGCTGGGCAAGGTTAGACTTGTCATCCTGAGCGGCAGCGAAGGATCTTAAGATGTCTTAAGATTCTTCGGCTTCGCCTCAGAATGACAACTATGTCGAATTGGCGTTTTATTATTAAAAGAGGGAACCCTATGCGTTATATTTTATTGATGGCGTTGCTTTTTATCTCTCTGCCCGCCTTAGCACAGAATGCCTCCACGGTGCCAACAATCACCCAACCCGAGGCTATCTTGATCCGAAACATTACGATCGAAGGATTCGTGCTGGGGGATAAGAGTCAATTTACTAAATTGTTCAAGCCTTATCGTGATAAACATTTGAGCTCCGCTGATATGGATGTCATCCTTCAAAAAATCCGCGATATCTATGAAATGGGAGGTTATCAGCAATTGGTGTCAATTGCTTATCGTGTAGATAAACATCATCTGATTTTTACAGTGACAATGACCTCCTAATGGAAAAGAATATCGTTCTTATCGGGTTTATGGGCTCCGGGAAATCAAAGATTGCCCGTGCCTTAGCGGAACGCCTGAACAGGGATATGATAGCCACTGATGATCTGCTAGAAGCCCGAGAGGGTATCAGTATCCAGAAGATTTTTGAATCCAAGGGCGAGCCGTATTTCCGGAACCTGGAGGCAGAAATCATTAAAGAAGTTGCACAGCGACAAGGCATTATTATTGACTGCGGTGGAGGTGTCGTGCTTGGTAAAGAAAACTTGCAACTTCTCAAGGGCAATGGTATCGTATTTTATTTACAGGCTGCGCCAGAGATTATTTTCGCGCGCATCAAGCATGAAACGCACCGACCACTCTTGAAGGCATCCGACCCCCTCGGGCGCATCAAAGAGTTATATCAACAAAGAATCCCCCTGTACAATCAGGCCGACTACACCATCGATGCTAATGATGCGTCTATTGAGGGCCCGATTGTCGAAATCCTAAAGAAGATCTAATTCCTTTTGAATCTGTGCGTAGAGACGCCATTTATGGCGTCTCTGGGAATTTGATGAGAGACAACATCTATAAGAGACGCCATAAATGGCGTCTCTACGGGGGGGAACCATGACCGAACAAGAAGCTTTACTCGTTTTAAACGCCGTTCCTGAGTTGGGGGCCATTCGTATTCGCAAATTATTGGCATTTTTTGGGAGTGCCCTGGAAGTGTTGCAAGCGACCTTTGAGGAGCTCTCTACGTGTCATTTGATCCCGCCGACGATTGCTGAAAATATATTTTATTTTTCTAAAGACAAATTCTTGCAAGACGAATATAATTTGATGCGACGCAAGGGTCTGATGGCCCTCACCGCGGCTGATGAGAACTATCCCTACTCTTTAAAGAGTTTCGAAGACTCACCGGTTGTTCTGTACGTCAAGGGCGAGATTGATGCGCTCAATCAAATGTCAGTGGCGATCGTCGGTTCCCGAGCCGCAAGCTTTTACGGCTGTAAGTCCGCAAAAATCTTTGCCCAGCGCTTCGTTCAAGAGGGCATGACAGTGGTTTCAGGGTTGGCCCGTGGCATTGATACCGCGGCCCATCTGGGCTGTCTTGAGGCCGGAGGCAAGACCATTGCCGTGATTGGCTGCGGTTTTAATCATATGTACCCTAAGGAAAATTATTTATTAATGGAAAAGATCAGTCGCCAAGGAGCTGTTGTTTCAGAATTTGCCTGTGCCATGCCGCCTTTAAAGCATAATTTTCCATGGCGTAACCGTATCATTAGTGCCTTGAGCTTGGCCACAGTGGTCATTGAAGCGGGCCGAAAAAGCGGGGCTTTGATTACCGCTGATTATGCCTTGGCTCAGAATAAGGATGTTTATGTATTGCCATCCAATATCGATAACGATACCGCTTTAGGGAGTAATCAGCTTATCCAGGACGGGGCGAAAGTTGCGCTGAGTCCCGAGGATGTTTTATCCCAGGTTAAAGTGGATTATATATCTCCCTTAACAGCTCACCGTACGCCATTGCTCTTATTAAGCGATGAGCAATCAAGGGTGTATCCTCACATCACGCATCAACCGGTGCATGTGGATGAATTGGTCAGACAATCAGGTTTGACCATCAGCAGTCTTATGAATATCACTTTGAGTTTAGAATTAAAACGCGCGATCAGGCAATTGCCAGGTCAATACTATGTAAGGAATGAGCATGCCTAAAGTTTTAGTCATCGTTGAATCACCGGCCAAGGTCAAAACTATCAATAAGATCCTTGGGCCTAAATATAAAGTCACGGCGTCCATGGGGCATCTGATCGATTTGCCTAAATCTACCATAGGGGTAGATGTGGATAATGGGTTTGTGGCAAAATTTATTGTGGTGCGCGATAAAATGAAAATCATGGCTAAGCTTAAAAAGGAAGCCAAGGGTGTTGATGAGATCTACATCGCCACTGATCCTGACCGTGAGGGAGAGGCTATTGGTTGGAATTTAGTTGAGCATATCGCCAAGGGAAAGAAAGTAAGCCGGGTGGTTTTTCATGAGATCACCAAGGATGCTGTTAAAAAGGCCTTCCTGAACCCCCGGGAATTTAACCATAAACTCGTTGATGCCCAGAATGCCCGTCGGGTGTTGGACCGCATCGTGGGTTATCAGATCTCTCCTTTATTATGGAAAAAAGTCGGTTCCCGTCTCAGTGCCGGCAGGGTTCAGTCCGTGGCTTTGCGTTTGGTCGTAGAACGTGAAGAGGCGATCAAAGCTTTTGTTCCCCAAGAGTATTGGCAGATCGCGGTGGATTTACAAAAAAAAGGTTTGAAAGATATCCTCACCGCCAATTTGGAAAGAATGGATGGCGAAAAGGTGGATCTAAAGCTAGAGCCTGCGACCCAACAGATTGTTGAGGAGATCAAAAAGTCACCATTCAAAATAACTGCTATTAATACCAAACAGGTCAAGCGCAATTCCCCTGCGCCATTTATTACCAGCACCTTGCAGCAAGAGGCATTTAGCAAATTGGGATTTAATACCTCCAGGACCATGATGATCGCCCAACAGCTTTATGAAGGCATAGAAATCGGTGATCAGGAACCTGAAGGCTTGATTACCTACATGCGTACGGATTCCGTTAATATTGCGGCTGAGGCCATCGACAAGGTCAGGGAGTTGATCCAAAAGGAACATGGTAAGGCGTATTTGCCTGAGGTGCCTAACCGGTTTAAGTCCAAAAAAAGCGCCCAGGAGGCGCATGAAGCCATCCGCCCCAGCGACGTCTATCGTAAACCTGAGGATGTGAAGCAATATTTAAGCGATGAGCAGTACCGTTTGTATAATCTTATTTGGAAGAGATTTCTCAGCTGTCAGATGACGCCGGCGATTTTTGAACAAACCAAGATTGAGATATTGGCGGGCCGTTTTC
>CAZKUL010000028.1:0-23524 GCA_964555945.1 uncultured Planctomycetales bacterium | reverse complement strand
CTTGAGCGTGGCACTATGCTGCTGCAGGGTATCCAAAGAGGACTGGGTATTCATATTGACCAAATCGCTTTGATCCGCAAGCCATTGCCTGCTCTTATTTAATTGATTGTTGAGGTTGATTAAAGCCTTGCCCTGGTCGACCAAAAGGCGCTGATCATCCTGGAGCTCATCTTCCAAGGATTTGAGCCTCATTAAATCGATATCACTTTTGCCGTGCGCCTGGTTCCTAATGTCAGTAATTTCCTTGTCAACACCATCCAATACCTGCTGCTCGTCCTTCATCATAGCGATAAATTTTTGTTGTTGCTGGTAGGTATCGTCCATCAGCCGGCGAATTTGAGTACGGCCTTCTGTGGTGCTCATGTTCAATTGCTGGGACTTGACCGTCGTGATGTCCTCATCCGGTCCGATACTATTATTATTCTGCACTAAAACCTTCATTTGGTTAATTGCATTCTGGGTGGGACAAATATAGGCATACGCTCCAGCCAACAGGGCAATAATAAATAAGGTGGAGATAATAAATTGTCCCATGATTTAATACGTCCCTCTCCCATTTTGCATGTCCTGCATCCATTGCCTCTGGTCTGCGACGTGTTGCTGCACCATCATTTGCTGCTCTTCCTGCTTTTGATGCTCTTGCTGGATCAAATCCTGGTTCTGCTGGCGCCTTTCATCCATCAGTTCTTTGGCATCCGCCTGCCGCTCCCTGGCATCCTGCAAAAAGTCCCTAAACCTCCGCTCGCTGTCAGCCAGCCGGGACATGTCTTCGCGTTCTTTCTCCAGCATATGCCGGATTTTAATCTCAATGCTTTGCTGCTGAGTGCCGTTATGGTGGATGACATTATTGATCATTGAATGCAGTTGACCGTGGATGTTGCCTACGTGAGCGCGTACCGATTCATTAAAAACGGTCACGTTATGAAAAAGTCCTAACGCCCGATGGTTCAAGAGCACATACCTGCGTTGCAAGGCGCTAAAAGATGTTTCCGTATTGACCTTGGCATAATCTAATTGGTCAGCGATTAATCGCCGGCTTCTCACTAATTCATCATTGAAAGCGATCAGATCTGCACCTCGGGCCATCAACAGATGCCCCTGATCTTCCATTTGGGAACCCAACGCATGAAATTGCAGGATATCCACCCCGTACTCAGCCGGAAGTTTATGGACAAGATTTGAGGCGGTTTTCGCTGTCTCCTTTAATATCTGCTGTTGACTCTGGAGTGTATCTAAAAACCTGTCTTGCTCTAAGGCTAAATCATCTACCTGTTGGCGAATTTGTGTTATACCTTTGCTCGTCATCACATGGGCATGTTGGGCCGTATGATGAGAGATTGTCTCAATGGGTTTTTCCCTTGCCATCAACTCTCGCAGGCGCTGTTGGGCATCGTCGAACCGGAGTTTGGCATCGGCCAGACCAACCTTGGCGATTTGCCAAAAATATTGGCTTTTGGCTTCACTATCTGCTAATTTTCTCATATCAGCACCTTCGCGATCCAGCAGGCGTGCCATGGCATCATTGACATTGGCCTGGTAAATATTTCCTGCACGGGGAGAGAGGGTTTGCGCCGGTTGTATGGCCGGCACTGGCTGCACCATGGGTACGGGCGCTATCCCTGGGACAGCTCGTATTGTTGGTACGGGTTGTATATTTTGCACTGGTTGTATTGTTTGCAACCGGTCCTGAATTCGATTAAGCAAATCATTGACACTGTGGTTATGCGCCTGGACCTTGTTAAAAAAAACAGCCGCCCGATTATTGAAAATACTATATTGTTCGGAAAACCCGGATTGCAACCCACGGGACTCCCGAGCTAAATCCAATTGTTCAGCGATTCTTTCCCTGCTTTGTGTCAACTCATCGTTCAACCTGATCAAGTTCTGGCCACGGACAATCAAAAGTTGCTGCTCGTTATCCAGGTCCGCGCCCAAAGATTTGAATTGAAGAACATCCCTATTGCCAATACCACCTTTCTTCTGCGCCTGTTGCATAAGATTTTCAGCATTGACAGTTGTATTCTTTAACACTTCCTGCTGTGCTTCCAACGTATCCCTAAAACTATTTTGGATGATGGCAATATCTTCCAAGTGTCCGTGGATCTTAATGAGCCCCTGGCTCATCTTAACATTTAATTGCGCCATGCGCTTACGGTTGCTCAACTCCCAGGCTTTAAACCCGCTTTTTTCTGTGATGAACCCTATGGGATCAATGGGCTTATTAGGGGCCACATAGACGTAAGCTCCTGTGAATAACGCAACCATAAATAAACTGGAGAAGAAAAATTGTGCCATGTGCTTTAGCCTATCGATAATAATTGCTGCTCAAAAGCAGCAAGCGTGTCAATGGGTGCCTTGCAGACACCCCGAAAACAAATATGCGCCCGCGGGTGATTCGACCCAGGAATTAACCTGAGGGTTTTAAAGGGCAAATAATATTTATACAATATTTTTAACATTTTGGCAATTGTTGAATCCTCGAGGCCCCCTTCGAGGGTGATTTCCAAAGGCCCCTGGAGCTGCCACATCTGGGCCGATAATAAAAAGCAATGGGCCCCAGGCCCATGGGCAATGTTTGGTGAAAAATAACGAAGTAGAGATTCCGCATAAAGGTTATAGGACTCTTTCTGGATGAGCGTCGAGAGCCGCATTAAGCTTAAGGCCGCCACCGAGTTTCCTGATGGCAAAGCGCCGTCATAGGCTTCCTTAGGCCGGATAATCAAGGTCTCGGCATCTGACGCTGTCATATAAAATCCACCTCTTGGATCAGCAAAAAAAGCTATCATCCCATCCGCCAGGCGCTCGGCACCTTCCAAATAGTCTTTTTGGAATGTGGCTTCATAAAGATCCAGAAGGCCGTAAATAAAAAAAGCATAATCTTCGAGAGTCGCCTGAATGCCGGCCTCTCCCGTGCGCCAACGATGACAAAGACGAGAGTCCTTGACCATGGATTTTAAAATAAAATCAGCGGCCTTGCCAGCGGCCTTGGCATACTGGGGCTCTCCTAGAACCCGGCTGGCAAAGGCAAAGCTTGCAATCATCAATCCGTTCCAATCGCATAGAACTTTATCATCTAAGTGTGGGCGTGGCCTCTGAGCGCGTCTCTCCAAGAGCTGACTGTGGCCTTCCATAAGTATATCCTGAATTTCACTCATTTGCCGGTTAAACTTATCTGAAGCCTCTTTGGGGCTGTGGGCCCCAAAGAGGATGTTTTTGCCGCTAAAGTCTCCGTGGGGATCATACGCCGCGTTACCCTGAGGCATGACCCCATAACAATAATTAAAGATTTGGGCTTTCTCGGCTCCCAGCACTTCATTAATTTCAGATTCTGAAAAAACATAAAAAGCACCTTCCTGGGAGTGGCCGTCAGTAACATCAAGACTGTCGGCATCCTGGGCAGAATAAAAGCCTCCTTCTTCATCGGTCATTTCGCCCAGCACATAATCAAGAATGTCGCGCGCTGTGTTGGCGTATGGACCATGACCTGTAGCTTGGTAGGCTTCCAGATAGGCGCGTGATAATAGGGCCTGATCATAAAGCATTTTTTCAAAATGCGGCACATGCCAATATTGGTCAGTTGAGTAGCGATGGAAGCCGCCGCCTAGATGATCCCAAATGCCCCCCTGGCTCATCCCGGTCAATGTTTTCTCAACCATACTTAAGGCCTCTGATGATGGATAATGTTTGTGATACCGCAACAGGAATGACAAATTGTGCCCCATCGGAAATTTAGGGGCAGATCCGAAACCTCCGTTGCTGGAATCAAACTGCCCTCTCAATTGCCTGAAGGCTTTCCCCACAAGGGAGTCATCCAAGGGTAGCCCGGCTTCGTTCTCATTGACCTGACGATTTCCTGCTTGTGCACGTAAATTTTCGATGACAGAAAGACTGGAGGACAGGATATTTTCGCGGTCTGACTGCCACGCCTTCGCGATAGAGTTTAACAAATCAATAAAACCGACGCTGCCCCATTTAGCATTGGGTGGAAAATAGGTTCCCCCATAAAAAGGATCGCCTGTGGGAGTCAAAAAGACTGTCAGAGGCCATCCCCCCTGGCCTGTCATGGCGGTCGTGGCCGTCATGTAAATGTGATCAAGGTCCGGACGCTCTTCGCGATCCACCTTAATGGCAATGAAATGTTTATTGATGATATTGGCTATGCCCTCATCTTCAAAGCTTTCATGCGCCATGACATGGCACCAGTGGCAGGTCGAATATCCGATGGACAACAAGACGGGCTTATCCTCCTGTTTTGCCTTGTCCAATGCTTTCTGGCCCCATGGATACCAATTTACCGGATTATGGGCATGTTGGAGAAGATAGGGACTCTTTTCATGAATAAGGGAATTTGAAAATGGCGCATTACTTGACATTGGAATCAAATAAGTCCAACGCTTTGGACACACTGTTATCACGGGAGACAGGGGTCGCCGTGGAGGGTGGTTGTGGGATAATCACAGCGTGGGCATCCAATGATTTTTGGCGCGCAGCGTCCATATATTGCGCTGAACGTTTGTAGTCTGGAAGAATATCCTGAACATCTTTAAATTTATCAGCGGCAGCAGAAAAATCTCCCTGCTTGTATAAACTCAACGCTTCCTGGTACATGGACTCGACACCATCCTCCAGCTGTTTGCGGACCGCTGCGCGTTGGGCCTCTAATTGGGCCTGCTGCGCCCTTTCCTGGCGTTCCAACTCTTGACGGCGTTGCGCTTCTTCGCGCATGATCTGTTCTTGCTTGATCTTTTCTTCCCGCTCTTGCGCCTGCTGTTGCAAGACTTCTTGCTTGTGCTTGGCTTCCTCTGCCTTTAATTCCTGTTGATGCTCCAGTTCCTTTTGCTTGTCTTCTTTTATTTTCTCCCGGGCATCCGCCTCTGCTTTGAGCTTGGCCTGCCGGTCCTGCTCACGCGCTGCCTTTAATTCTTTTTGACGTTCTACCTCTTTTTGTCTTTCTTCAATGCGTTTTTGTCGGGCATCGGCTGCCGCTTTACGCTTGGCTTCACGCGCCTGTTCCTCTTGCTCTTTCTTATATTTCTTATCTAAAAACGCTTTACGCTCATTAGAATAATTTGTTTGCGCCTGAATTTGTTGAGAAGTCAATGCTGGTGGAACCGCGGGTTTTACAGCAACCACCGCAGGTGCTGCAGGAGCCACTACAGGTGGCGTCACAACAACCGGTTTGGGAGCAGCCGCAGGAGTTACAACCACAGGTGGTGCGGCAGGCTGGGCCACGGGAATGACCTTATGAAAACGGTACATTTCCTGCTGCTTTTTCATTTCTTGTTCGTGTTTCAAGCGTTTAGCTTCCTGACGTTGGCGTTCACGCTCCTGGGCTTTTAGCACCTCTTCTTTACGCAACTGCAAAAGCCTGTCATCTTCATAGAGACGTTTCTGGCGTTCCAATTCCTCGGTCAATTCCTTTTGACGCAAGCGCTCACGCTCCTGAATAATAATCAATTGCCGCTGGGCTTTCACTTGGTCCTGGATAAACGCCGTACGTTCTTTCTCTTCGCCCTCCTGGCTCTTGAGAAGCTCACGGGTAATGGCGCGGTCGACCTTTCTCAACCACATTTCAGCCCGGCGATCGTTCTGCTCGGCTAGTTCACCAAACAAAAGTTTTGCCTGGGTGTACTTCTTATGTTCATAGCGGTCAACGCCTTCACTAAATAACATATTCTGTTCCTGCATGATTTCACGGCGTTTGTATTGCTCTAACTGGGCAGGGTGTTGATTCGATAGTATAGGCCGGTATTCTTTGAGGGGTTGCACCCGATAATACGCGTGAATTTCTTTGTCTTCCGACTTTTCTTCCCGCACCATGAGGTTTTGATCACGCATGGATTCCCTGGCCAACTGCTTATTGCGCTCCTGACGGTCTTTCTCTTTGGCCATCTCAGCTTTAAGCGTCACTAAAGCGGTAACGGTATTTTCCAGTTCCGTAAACTTGGCCTTCATCCCTTCATAATCCTGGGTTTTAGACAATCTGATGATATCATCATTAATGGAGGCGGCCTTTTGAGCAAGCTCCCTGAGGGATGCCTGCTGCTGCTCTTCGATCATATGCTGCTTATCTTGGGCCTGCTGGTTGCGCTGCATGACGGCCTTATCCTCTTTATTCTGTAATTCTGATAGGTGTTGGGCTTGGGTCTTTTCATAACTAGTAACCGCTTCTGAGTTTGAATGCTTTAGATCTTCATCAACCCGGCCTAAATAACGGTGAGTGGACTTATAATCGGGAATAATGTTTTCCACTTGTAAGAATTTAATTTTGGCTTTCGCGTACTCATGGGAACGCAATAATTCCAGGCCTTGCTGATAGGCTCTCTCCGCCTCAGCTCTTTGTTCTTGTTGCTTGGCCTTTGATTCTTGTTGTTGGCGCCTCCATTGTTCCTCGCGCATATGACGTAAAAGACGTTCTTTACCCGCTTTTAAACTATTGAGGATATCATCGACCTGTTCTAATTTCCTCTTGGTTTGGACCGTTGCCGTGTCGTCGGCAATATCAGCCACCTGACGATAAAGTTGGGCCGACCTTTCTGCCAGAGCAGCAATATCCTGTACCTGTTTTTGCTGATCTTCCAGAGAAACAGCTACTTTGACTTGCGCTGGCAGGGATGATTGAGCTGTCGGTGTTTGGACAACGGCCGCAGCAGTAGGGGCAGCAACAGCGGCTATCGGAACCGGCGGAGCAAGGTGAACTTCTGGAGCAGAGGTGGATACCGGGACAATGGTCGCTGGAGCAGCCGGAATATACTTTTCTAATTTAACTAAATAGCGCCGGGTATGCTTATAATTAGGAAGCATTCTTTCCACAGATTCAAACTCATTGTTAGCTTCCGGCCAATTATGGGCCTTATAGTTCTTCAACGCGGAGTCATATAAATCGTCAACCTTTGCCCCCACTAACTGATGTTGTTGGTCAAATTTCCATTGACTGATACGCGACAAATACATTCTTGTTGATTTATAATCCGGCACCAGTTTTTCAATTTCATTAAATTTATCCAAGGCTGCATCCATATTCTTATGATCGAAAAGATTGACGGCCGCCGTGTAGATAAACTGCGCCTGCTCTTCAAGGTCCTTTTGATGTTTTTGTTCTTTGGCTTCAAGGGCGCGTTGGCGTTCGACCTCTTGTTTTTTACGCTCAACTTCTTCTTCCCATCGCTGCTGCTGAAGAGCTTTCTGCTGCTCCTGGGCGACTCGTTCCTCTTCTTCCTTGGCATCCTTATCAATGCGGGCCAAATATTTCATGGTGGATTTATAATTAGGGATGACCCAACTGACCTCCTCAAATTTCTTTTTGGCTTCAGAAAACTTCTTATTTTTATACAACGCTATCGCCTGATTGTAAACTTCCTCAGCCTGCCTATCGATCGCCTGCTTATGTTCCTTTTCTTTTTCTTCAATCTGGGCGAGCCACATGGCTTTTTCCTTGGCGCGGGCCGCCTCCGCCTCTTTTTGTTGACGCGCAATCTCAACGGCCTGGGCTTTGACAGCCAAGGCATCTGCCAGCACAATATCCTGATCAATGATCTTTAGATAGCTATCGGTCGCACGGTAATCAGGGGCCATTTCATCAACGTGATCAAAGGCGTCTTTGGCAGGATGGTATTTTTTCTGCTTATACAATTCAACCGCTTGCTTGTAGGCGGCCTCAACATCCTCTTTGCGGGTGACTTCATCTTCTTTGATCTGATGGAAATGCTGCCTCTCCTGGGCCTGGAGGGCGCTTTCCTGTCGTCTGAGCCGTCGCTGGCTTTCTCTGATATAACCGGCCATTTCCGGATGATCGGTGATGCGGATCGCTTTTTCAAAATATTCCCGGGCCTCATCAAGCTTTCCTTCATTGGTCAACTCAACACCCTTCTCGTAATATTCACGGGAACGCTCTTCACGCTTTTGATTGCGCTTCAAGATGGCCTGTTCTTTGATCTTTTCATTGACATCTTTGATATTTTCCCGGGACTTCTCGATGAGTTTCTTTAAATCGTAGAGATAGCTGGTCTGGGTCGAATTGGCGCTGGTGGTGTCAGCAGGCACCGCAGGCACTTGGACCCCTGACACGGCGGCAGAATCAACGGAAGGTTTATCGTCGAGCGAAGAGCTGGGTCGATCAGCAAAAGCAATAGCGCCCGCTGTAAAGAATACCGCAAGTAATGTGTAGACACGCAGATTTTTAATCATTAAAGAGATGACTTCGCCCCATACTTGATGGTCATTTTACCACACCCTTAGAAGCATCTTCCACTACTTTCTCCCATATTTTTCTTGCCTTCACATATTCACCGCCACGGAAATAATCGCGCGCGGACTTATCAAGTTTTTGCAATTGTTCTTCAAAATCAATACGGGTGCGGATATATTCATACGCTTCGTTATACATGATTTGACCGGCGGTAATAATGTCCTTATATATCTGACGCGCTTCTTCCAGGTTACCGGCTTTTTGGGAAGCTTTGGCCAAAACAAACATGCTGTTTAATTCCAGGACAATCCTGCTGTCTTTCTTTCCTAATTCCCTTCTAATCATGGCCCATGCCCATTGACTGATCTTGGCATCCAACCATTTGGCACGAGCGCGGGCTTTCTCTTCGGGTGTTTCATCATAGAATTTACCGGTCATCCGTACAAAGGGGCCCATCGAAGAATAGCTGAGGTTCGTCAAATCATCGCTATACTTTGTAAAGTTCCAGCCGATGGCCAGTTCCGTATTGGCGTTAATATCACGGGTCGCTTCCAATAAAAGACCTGCCTTATTGTCCTTGGCCTCCACCTGGGCCAGATCACGAATTTCTCCACTAAGTGTCCAGTGGGGATCAATTTTATAATTAAGACGATGGACCACAAGCCACGTATGCGTTGCGGTAAAGGCAAAGCCAGTGTCTTGTTCATTCATAATGCGGTAAGCTATTTTATCGGCTGTCTGCCATTGATCATTAATATCATAGACCGCCTCAGCGCTGAAGACCTGGGCCGTGGTTGTCATCACATTGGTATTTAAGGCATCTGCTTGCTGCAAGCCTCCTCCATAACCATCCTGGTAGGAATACTCCGCGATAAGATTAAGCTTGTCATAATTCACCGGACGGTAGGCGGTCCCTAAAATGATTTCCTGATGACGTTCGGCAGTGGCACCGCTGGTGGTATCAATTGTCTTGGAAAAATCCACCTTGGCATTGACCGTGAAATTATCCGTGATCTTTCCATCTACCGCGTCATATAACACGTACTGGTGCAAACTGTCGGTGCCAATGCCTTGGTCTACGCGATACTCGAGTTTGATCGAATTCTTTAGCCTCTCCTCTGCTGTCTCAGTATCCTTTAGGACATAGCCCGAGCCAAACGTAAAATCTGTACGGTTCGTTTGGCTTGTGCCAAGATTCTGTACCTTCCCCCGTTCGATGCTGGCATTTAAGGCCACACGGTCATTGACATCACCGGATAGCCCAAAAATATTTGACTCTGTGATATTGGTTGGCTGGCTGAGGGAAGCTTTGGTAAAATCAGCCTCAGCCTTTTGCCCGTTGACGGTTCGCACTAAGCCGTACTTGGAGGTGTCTGTCGTCCCATCAGTCGGGCTGAATGAAAAACTATTGCTGGTAACGGCCTGTAATTCCTGGTCTAACTGGCTATTGTTCCCAAAACCAAAGGTGGTCGTCCGGTTGCCCGACGTATCATTCATCACGTTCACGGAACCATTGGTAGAGGTCATTTCATTGACCTTGGTTGTAGCCGTCACACCAAAAGCGGTCGCTGCCGTGGTTGTAGTTGATGTCGTCGGCGTCACTAAGCTCGGCGTCAATCCCGGTGCATTGACTCCCTGGAGGGTTGAAACGTTTGTCCCTCCGCTGGCTGTGCCGGTGACTGTGGTGTTGCCTATCTGGGTGGTCCCATTCAAATTCACGCTGGTGTCGCTCTGGGTGCCGAAAGCATTCTGGCTTTTACCAACGTTCATATCGACGGTCATGCCCTGTGAGATCTTCGCCTTGGCCCCGATGTTAGCGGTGGTGGTCGTCGTGCCTAATGAAGAGGTTGTCGTCGCGACCGTGCCTGTGGTTGTCAAATTCTTATTAATTTGGTCTTCCACTCCGACGCTGGCCGTTTTGTCTACTTCGCCCGTATTTAAATTCGTTTGTGTCAGGTCCGTAGTCAAAGCAATTCTCTTGCCAATTTGATTGGTAACACCGACGGTGGTAGCCCTGCCCTGTTGACCGAAAACCTCCTGACCATTTAAGGTCATATGGTCGGTCATACGGGCAGCAACACCCAAGGTGGTCGCGGTATTACTCGGGTTTTGAACATCCACCTGTTGGCCTAATGTCAACTTAATACGATTGGTCAGATCATATTGGGCCTGGCCGGCCAAAGTCGCTCCCCGCTGATTGGTAGTTGATTCGACACCATTGATGACACTTTTGGTCTCAACCAATTGGAACTGGCCGGTCAATGTCAACCTCTGGGCGGTATGGACAATTTGGACCATGGTGGTATCTGTTTCTGTCGCCCCGACCTGGGTTGAGGACTGAATATTGCCGCCAGCAAGCAATTTTTGGATGTCCTCACTGGCTGTCAAACGCGTCACCGGTGTCATATCAAAAGTCATGGACAGTCCCATCTTCTCCGTCCCCTGTTGGGATGAAGAATCGGTGGCACCAAAATCACTCCCTATCCATTTGTAATAGCTCTTAAGTCCAATATTGTCAAATAAGCGCGTATCGCCTTTAATGCCGTAGGCTTTACCGCTAACGTCATTATTCAAAGATAATGTGGCAAATGTAATACCGCCATCGGTGGAAACATACGAACCTTCCTCCTGCGAGGCTGTTTGGGCATACTCTGCCTTAATGGTGGAATCCTTGTTCACATGAAGGGTGGCATCAGTTCCTTCGAGGCTATAGTTTTGACCGCTTGAATTATCCTGGACATAGGTGCCACCCAGCACCACATTGTCCCCAATACCCTGGGCCACCCGGGCGCCTTGGGCGCCTTGGATTTGCATGCCTGTAACTGCATACTGGTAATCAACTACCACGTAAATGGGGTCCCCATTAATCAAACTATTGGAAATGATAGATGCAGACTGGGCAATCATGGCAACAGGCTCCCAGAATAAAATACGGCCCTGACTATTATCAAGCTCGTAATCCGCACCGTTGGTCATTGTTTGGCTGGCAATCACCAGTCCTGTGGTCTGGTCGCGGACCTGGATGGACACGGTATCACTGCCCTGGACAACATTCATGTATTTCAAGAAATACAACGAACCACCCGTCGCCAAGAATTCATTATGTGAAGGCAATTGCTGGATCTGGGCATGATAAATCACTAATTTGGTGCGCGCATCCCCATAGGGATTGCTGGCCACTGACTGATAATCGATCTTTCCGCCGTAATAATCCCGGCTAAAGGCGGCAAATTCCGTATCATTGAAATCAACCGCATAATTACCCAGAATCGCCGTCGACTTGTCCCATTCCACCTTCAAGTACAAGGGCCCCTGAGTATCGGTGGCATCATAGTTGATGGAAGATTTATCCCCGTAAACGGGATAATAGACATTGGGATCCAGTTGTCTAAACAGGGCTTTTTGCGCGCGGTCGGAATCAAAACTCGAGGTGACCAAATATTTTCCCAAAATCTGTCCCTTGAGATAAAAAGCCCCTTTGCCTTGCTCATAAAAACCAGGCTCCTGGGTCCTGTCTTGAATGGGCTCAATATTGCCGCGGTCAATGTTATAACCAACCTGGGCGTCCCCAAGGGCCACAAACATCATGTAATCATCACCCACCTTCAAAGGCCGGCTGTAATGCTCGAGTGTCCCCGATGAAACGCTCGCGGTCCGTGAGGGCATACCCCCCGCCGTGGGCACAGATTGCGGTACCACCGGAGAAACATTGTTTCCTGATGAATTATCAGCGGTTTTAGCGCTGATCACATCCAGCGTATAGTCCCCATTAGGTAATATAATTTCCAGATTGTCCTTTTGGTCTACCATCGAAAACCCACTGGCCATCAATTCTTCAGGAGTGAGTCCATATTGCTGGGTCAAAGGAAGTTCAATAAATAAATTATTGCCTTTCATCACATGGATGCTTTTGACATCCGTACCCTGGCGGTCAAGATGGATGGTCTCTCCCTTGACTTCAATCAACTGATGGTCCACATTATTGACAACAGCCTGAGCATCAAGCCATTTACGATAACGCTCGGCCCTGTCTTTGAAAACATCCTTGGATTCGTCAAGTTCCTTCTTGAGACTGATGTCATCCTTGATTTGCCTGATAGTGATGGACTTTTCTTTAGTATCATCATGGTTATAATGAGTGCCATTGACGGTGAGGATGTAGGAATATTTATGATCAGGATTAATAATAATATCCTGGTCATCTCGTCCATTCCAATAGATAGGGTCATTAATATTCAAAGGCGTACCTTGGAATGTCCTTATCACCTTGCGGGTATCAGTATCCATGATATCCAAATGCCAGCCGCTGATAAACGGTGAATAGTTGGTGAAAATCCTAAATTCAGCTTGCCGCACCAAGGCCCCTTCCTGAAGAACAATTTCCTCTGTCTTAGGATCAGCATTGGCAGAGGCATCGAATAAGGCGACGTTAAGCCGGGGAACGGGACGGTTACGGTCCTGGGTCAAACGGATTTTCTCATTAAAGAAGACCGCGTCACGGCCTTTGGTCAGGGTTTCATCAATATTGACCCCGAAATTGACCTTGGAGATGGATCCGGCCGTAACATCGACAATCGTGGCTTTGTCCGTCGTCAAATAGGCCCCGGGGGGCAATGAGCGCTCATCAAGCCTAAACAGATGGCGGCCAGGCAATAATCCTGGAATATTAAACTTCCCATCCCTGTCCGTAGTGATGATCGTCCCGTCTTCCATGACAATCTGAACGTTAGGCACAGGCTTCTCGACAATGGTCTCGTGGGACACAGCGTCATAATTAGGAGGATCCTGGATGCCGTTTTCATTCCAATCAAAAAAGACTTTACCGATGACCGACCCTAAATCAAATACAGGATCAGGAACGATTTTAACGGAAGCTTGGGCCGGATTGGAGATGACCAGGCCGCTGGCGTAACGGGCGGTCGCGGTGTTCTGATAATTACCCATGGTGACCCCGCTGCCGACGACCAACTGGTATTGCAAGACCGCGGAGGCACCGATACCGATACTCCCCACATTAAAAACCAATGGCCGCTGGCCGCTGGGTTCGCTGGTAGGCGCACTGTTCAGCAACACACGGTCCTTGATGTATTTAAATCCCGGAGGTGTCTGATCATTGATCAGGACCTGGTTGACAACGATCGGTGAAATATTCTGGATATTGATTGTGTACATGACAATATCACCGACGCTGACTTCACTCTTATTGGCCGTCTTGGTAATGCGTAACAAGGTGTTGGCGCCATCCATGGGCAGGTCTATCTGTTGGACGGTATTTCCCACCGTAAATTGGGTCCCTTGAGAACCGGTAACAACAACACGTCCTGCGGGAAACGTGGTGAGCTTGGAAGGATAGTTGTAAGCTGTGGCACTGGCAGTAATGTAATAATTTCCAGGTCTCGCCAGGAAATTATACAGCCCCGGCGTCGCATTGGACGAGGTCGGACCGGTAACAAACGGATTAACGTCCGTACACGCCAAATCTTTTAAGGTGGTAATATGACCGTTAACATCGCAGATGCTGGGTTGCGCCAACTGATTATCCGAGGCCCTGTAAATGGATACCGTGGCGACTGGAATGATGGTATTGGTCGAAGAGTCAAAAACAAATCCATAAGGATCAGTCAAAGACACCGGTACCACGGCGCTGGCCACCCCATTAACAGTGACTGAAATATAATTCATGAGACTGGGCAAAGGTGTAGACAAAGTCACAGAGTACGCTCCGGCAACAACCGTGCCGCTGCCCACTGGTTCCAGGACCAAATTAGCTCCTTGGTAGATAAGGGCCTTGACCGTCACCATCTGCCCCGTTAGTCCGGTGCCGGTGATGGTGGGCGTATTACCGCTCAGATGAGAATTTGCTGTCGGGTAGGTAATGGTCGGTACTTGGTCCGATGTCGGTGAGGACACAACGGTGATGGTATTGTCTGGACCTGGCGATCCTGGTATGGAAGTCACATAAGGTGTCAGTGTGTTACTCCCCAAGTCCAGAAGAACTGGTGCTGCGGCAATACCCGTATGGGCCCTGTCATCACCGACCGTAACGCGAAAATTACCATTCACATCTGTTTTAACTGAAGCCACGATCACTGATACGCCACCAACAATTCCTTTAATAAAAAGATTAGTGCTTGGAGGCCCAACGCCGATGATGGTGGGCTTTTGTCCCACGGTGGGGGTACCGGTTGGTGATGGATTGGTGATTCCTAATGTTACAAATATCCAATTCGCGTTGTCATTGTTAAATGTATTAATATTGTCACCTGCAGGCGTACTGGTATCGCAGCTAAAACAGGTAATATTATTAGTCAACGCGGAAGAAAAAGTCACGTTCAAATCAGTGACACTTTGCGCTGGGGCCGCATTAGGAAATTTAATATACCAGGTCCCTGCTGAGGATGGTTGCAAAGTAACAGGACTCCCGCTGGCCCCATTCACATTGAATGCCCCATCAATCATTTGTTCAACGGAAGGAGGACTGCTGGTGACGCTGATAGGAAACTGGAGGGTGGTACCGGGAGTGTTGGCTGTAAAATTATAGAATTCCGTACTGCCGACAAAGGTGGTGTTGCCGGTAAAGATGACTGTTCCGCTGGAGTGGGTAAATGCGCCATTATTAGTCCAGTTACCGCCAACCGTGAGCGTATTACCCCCTCCAGGAGCTATCAGGGTCCCGGAGGTGATTGTTAGATTTCCAGCGACAGTCATATTGGTGCTGGCAGGTTGCGCAAATGTATCTGAGTTGGTGGGATCATCAATGACCAAATTATCAAAGGAAGTCAAAGGCAAGGTGTAGGGAGAGGCGCCTGATCCTAAAAATTCAAATGTCCCGCCGTTGGTTGTGTCTTGGGTCAAAGAAACTGTTTCAGAACCCTTGAGGATCACAGTTCCTTTGTTGATAAATGTGTTGGCACCTGAAGTCACCGTTAAATTAAAGCCATTGAGTGTCAACGTTGCGCTCGCCGCCGTTGCCGGTGTCGCAGAACTGCCGACAGTCAAAGTGCCGATATTCACGGAAGAAGTTAATGTCGGCTCAAAGGGCGTACCACCGGGAATAAGGACCGAGTCACCGGCAGCGGGCACGACCATCGGAGACCAATTGATGACATTGTTCCAATCCGTGCTAGTCCCTCCAGCCCACGTGATCGTGGCATTATTAAAGTCCCAATTCGTATTATTCTGGGATGGAGATGCCAGAGAAGCGTGACGGCCCACTAATGTTTGTTGGGCCGCCGCATCGCCGGCGTTGGAGTCCTTCACATCCACATAATCGATCGACTGGCCCCCTGTAAGACTTAAATAAATTTTAGCCTGGGTACCGCTGGTCGTGCTGCGCAGGGCGAGTGGATTGCCAGCGTAGCCACCCATGGTCAAACTATTAGCAAAATTTTGCGTGCCGCCGGAGTCAAAGGTCAATGTGTAAGGGCCACCGCTGGCGTAGGTTTTGGTGAATTGATAGAACGACGTTGACCCCAGGACCGATTGGTTGCCGCCGGCGAGTGTTACAGCATTACCACCCGATGTAAAAGTACTGGTGTTATTCCACGTACCAATCCCCACATTACCGGCAATAGTGCCACCCACCGTCATTCCATAACCATTGGCTAAAAAGGTGCCTGAACTGTTATTGAAGATGTTATTGATCGTCACGGGTGAATTTAATTTCACCGTACCGGTGCTGTTATGGACCAAATTCCAAAAGGGGAGATTACTCGTCGTACCGATACCCACATTCTGATTGAAAGCGCCTCCCGCGTCAAAATCGACCGTTCCCATCCCCGGATTAAAGGTGCCTGAATCGGTCCAATTGCCCACCAAGTTGACCGTACCGTTGCCTCCGTTGTATGTCCCTGAATTTATCAAACTACCAACGGACGTGCCATCAGCCGTCAGAGTGATGGTCCCCGCCGCTGTACCCAGAGTGCCGGCATTGATGAGATCGCCCGCCACTGTCAATTTGCCGCCATTGATATTGAGCGTTGAACCTGCAGGAACAGTGATGCCCTGCGCCCAGGCTTGGGAAGGGATAAAACTCGTCAGGATTGCGCAGGCAATAAATTTTCTGAATCTGTTAAACAGACACATCAAGTAGACTCCGTCTAGCATTAAAATAGATGTTGCTTCATTTTATTTTAATAAGAGGAGCCTAACAACTATTCTTTAATATATTTTAAATAGAATGAAAGCACCTATCTGTGGCTCAAAGTGCCGAGCGCTTGGAGAAGGTGCGGGTCGACCGGATATCCCAGCGCTTGTGCTTTTTGCGCATCCTGCCAGGAATGTCCATAATCAGACATATGGAAATACGTTATGGCACGGTCATTGTAGGCCTCTGCATCATCAGGCTTAAGCGCTATTGCTTTCGCATAATCCGTTAAGGAAAGCCTAAAGTCACGGCGATGGTCCTCTATATACCCCCGGTTCAAATAGGCTTCTTCCTGTTTAGGATCAAGTTCAATAGTTTTATTAAAATCAGACAAAGCCTGGAGGTAATTCTTCTCCGTGCTAGGTTTACGCGCCAATACAGCCACTCCCCTATTTAAATACAAGGTGGCATTACCGGGATAAATACTGATGGCTTTGGTCAGGGTCTCTATCCCTGCTTGAGTTTCTCCAACGTTGAGATAAGCTGTCCCCAGGTTAAAAAGCGCGTCAACATTCTTAGGATCAATACGCAGCGCCTTATCAAAATCCTGGAAGGCCAAAGCGGGGTGCTCCTGGCGAAAATTGACCACCCCCCTTGCCCAAAAAGCATCCGCATCTGAAGGACTTAAGGCAATGGCCCGGCTTAAATCTTGGTAAGCTCTCAGTAAATCATTTTCCCTGGAGTAGGCGCTGCCGCGATTATAAAACGCAAGCGCATAGCCGGAATTGAGATGGATGGCTTGGTTAAAATCATTGATGGCCAGTTTGTTTTGACCGTTTTGAAGATAAATTTCTCCCCGGAGATTATAGGTATCCGCATCCGGGTGTTGACGGATGATGCTGCTGGTCATGGTCAGATAATCCTTCCATATCCCGCAGCGCAAAAAACTGGAAGCCCCAAGAAAACAAACATAAATTAAAAAAAGCCATTTAGCCACCCTGTACTTTTCATCGATGGCCACCAGAACAGTTGCCATGATAAAAAATACACCGATACTTGGGACATAGCTATAACGGTCCGCCACCAGGTTCCCTCCGATCCAAATATTGCCCAAGGGAAGCAATATCGTCACGCCGTAAAAAATCATCGCCCAAATCAACGCCCTGCTTAAGCGTATCCGGTGAAGAATGATCATACCCACTACCATAATTAAGGGTGCCACATAAACAATTAACGGCATTCCTCCCTTTGCTTCAGTTGGGTAAAAATAAATGACGGACAAGTTAAAGGGAAAAATACATTGATACATGTAAAATACAAACGCGTAGGTGGAAAAAAATAATTTTTGGATTAAGCTAAGGTGTCCTGCGGCCCCCAACATCCGATGAGCGCCCATCAGGTGTTTTCCACCCCAAATAGCCCCAAGAATGGAGACAATACTAATCATTAAAAAAGGAATCTTTTCTCTGAGTAGGGTCAGGTCCCATTTCCGCTTAAACAGGTAATCAATACTCAATAAAGCTAAAGGAAGTGATGCCGCCTGAGGCTTGGACAGCACCGCAAGAACAAATAATCCCAAACAAATATATAATTTATTCGGGACATGAATTTTGCGTAGGGACATACCGTACTGAATCAAGGTGCAAAGATAAAAAAACGAAAAAAGAACATCCTTACGCTCCGCCGCCCATGCTATCGATTCAACGCGAAGGGGATGGATGCCAAAGAGCAAAGCCGTGACAAAGGCAATGGGGCTTGTGGCAAAAAGCCTAATAAACCAAAAGACCAGAATGGTATTTAAGGCGTGAAGAATAATATTATCCAGGTGATAAATCCAAGGGTTTAATTTGAAGAAATGATATTCGATGGCAAAAGACAATTGGGTCAAGGGATGGTAACTGCCATTGATAGGTGTTGTAAAAATTGTTTTCAGATGGTCCGGGGACAATCCTTGGATGCTACTATTATTCGTGATGTAAATAAAATCATCCCAAGTAAAAGCATTATTCAGGCAGGGCGAGAAAACAATGAAAGCTAGAATAAATAGTAATCCAACGAGGAGGCGGTCTTGTTTAGCCAATGCTGCAGTTCTCCTTAATAAAGTATTAGTAGAGTGCATTAATTTTACCACAAAATTTTCCAAAGCTCATGGTATACTTCTCAAAATGAAACCGCTTTCAATCATTCTAATCGCCTGTTTGGGGATCATTATTTACAGCAATACCTTCCATGCCCCATTTCAATTTGATGACAAAGTCTTTATCACGAATAATACCACCTTAAGAAACATCGGACATTGGCAGGACATCTGGAGCTATATGCCCTGCCGCTTTATCACCTTTCTGTCGCTGGCCCTTAATTATCATTGTCATCAGCTGGACGTATTTGGTTATCACATGGTTAACCTGATCATCCACCTGGCCGCGGCCATTTTGGTCTGGTGGCTGACTCTTTTAACTTTTTCTACCCCTATCCTTAAAAAACAAGACATCGTCCGCTCTGCCGAAATCATGGCCTTATTGATCGCACTGGTGTTTGTCTCTCACCCCCTTCAAACCGAAGGAGTGACCTATATTTGGCAACGGTGCACGTCGCTAGCGGCATTGTTTTACCTGGCTTCTTTGTGTTGCTATGTTAAGGCAAGATTAATGAATAGCCATTCCGGGAAAATTAATTTTATTGAGATTGCCGCGTCGCCTTCAGCTCCTCGCAATGACGTAATTCTTTATTCTAGCTCGCTATCATTCGCCATCATGGCCATGTTTACCAAGGAAAATACCATAACGCTGCCGTTGATGATCCTGCTTTATGAATATTTCTTTTTTAAGACTGAAAGAAACTTTAACTGGAAATACGCGGGCCCTTTCTTGCTGACTGTATGTATCATTCCCCTAACAATGTTTTTAACAGCATCAACATCCGACTCACGCGTTGCGGCTCCCACAGAACCTGGGAATATCTCCTCCATGCATTATTTTTTGACCCAACTCAGGGCCATGGTCACCTACATCCGTTTGGCTTTCTTGCCGTTTAACCAGAATGTGGATTACGACTATCCTATTTTAAGAAATATTCTTGCTCCACCCGTCTTACTAGGCCTTACATTCTTAGCGGCTATTTTTTATTGCGCCAAGCGCCTGTTCCAAAAATATAGAATCATTTCCTTTTCCATCCTTTGGTTTTTTATAACTTTATTGCCTGAATCAAGTTTTTTTCCCCTCAAAGATGTCATTTTTGAACACAGACTTTATTTACCGTTGGTCGGATATAGCCTGTTCTTAGCAAGCTCTGTCTATTATCTTTTAAGAGACAAAAATCTTAGCGCGATAGTTAAGATTCTAATAGCTGTCATTGCTTGCTACGCGGTGATGACCTATCAAAGAAATAAAGTCTGGCAAAGTGAGTTTACGTTATGGAATGATGCCATCCAAAAATCACCTCATAAAGAAAGGCCGTATAATAATTGCGGCCTCATTCTAGCTCAGCAAGGCCATCTCAAAGAGGCCATTGCTGATTATAGCAAGGCCATAGAAATAAATCCTCGCTATATCAACGCCTATGTCAATCGCGGCCTTCTCTACAGCCAGCAAGGCGAATACCGCCAAGCCATTTCCGATGATGATAAAGCCATAGAATTAAATCCCCAACTGGCCGAAGCCTATATTAACCGGGCCAATGTCTATTTCAAAGAGGCCCAACTAAACCAGGCCGAGGCTGATTATACCCAGGCCGTAACCCTTAAGCCGGCTCTTCGCGATGCCTACTACAATCTGGGCTTTATCGACTCAAAACAGGGGCATTTTCTTCAAGCGGTCTTTTGCTATAGCCAGGTCATTAAACTAAATCCCAAGGACATTGAGGCTTATACCAATCGGGCCATCTGTTTTTTCAAATTAAATGAATTTGATAAATCCTGGGATGATGTGCATCGCATTGAAGCATTAGGTGGTGCGGTTAGCCCTCCACTCATTAGCGCGTTAAAACAAGTAACACAGACAACTGTCATTCCCGCGAAAGCGAGTCCTCATACCGGACACTCGCAGGAGCTCGGAATCCATAAGATTCAATGAAAAAGAACCCTGCCATTTTATTATTGATGTTCGTTTATTTCCTGATTATTCCCACCTGTCTCTCCTATCAAAACGCATGGGTCCAACCAGAAGAACTTTTTATCAAATCGTTTTTGCTCAAAACGGGCGTTAATTTAAATGCCCAAGACTTAAAAAGTGGTTTATTCTGGCAATTATTTGAATATAAACCACGGTCCACCCGACCCTTGTCTTCGTATTTTGAAATCATCGACACAAAATTCCGTTGCTGGCTTTGGCGTTACATGCTGCCTCATCCCAGCTTATCGCTCTCCTGGATTTTTTCTCTGATTCTGGCGCCCTTATTCTTATATCAATTATTGCGCAACATGAATATCAGTCCCCCTGTGGCCACGACCCTGGTTGCTTTTTATCTGGCGACCCCCGGCGTCCTTAGTTGTGAGGCCATGCTTTTTAGGCCTGCCAAACCCATGGCCAATTTCTGTATCATCTTCTGCTTATACCTGGCATCGACCCTAAAAAAAGGATTTCTGGATAAGAACAGGCCTATACCGGCCATCAATTTCCTGCTATTTTGGCTCATCACCGCCGTGTCGTTCTATTGGGATGAAACGGCACTGTTGATATTTCCGGCTGTCCTTGTGATCTTCCCTTCCCTATTTAAACGTAAAGAATTCCTTTTTTCCTGGCTGCTGTTACCTGCGATCACCTTGACAGCCTACTTAAAAATCATCCCCTATTTGACAGTGCTTGCCGGACATGACCGTCCGCAATTAGCGCACTATGATCTAGTCCAATCACTCTTTGAACCTCAAACCATTCTTCATTCCCTACAATATTTGGGAATAAATTCCAGGAATTTGATCCTGGAAACGATGGGCATATTCCCCATGGCAAATTCAGCCCCTCAAATAATTAGAATCTTCATGATCTTGGCTATATTTTCCTGGATAACCATTTTCGTATGCTTGTGTCGAAAGGTACCATGGCTTCGAAGGCCTATGGTTCCGTCATTGCGAGGAGAGCAAAGCCCCACAAAGCAATCTCTTAAGAATTCTATACTTTTCGATCCTTTATGTATCTTTCTCATAGTTTTGCTCTTTTTGTTTAACACCATCGCATACATGACCACGCTTGTATGGGGACCCTACTATTACGGCTCTTTTTGGACAATATTCTTTGTGCTATTTCTGGCCCAATATTTGGAGAGGGCAAATATTCAAAAGGCCATTCTCTTAACGTGTTTCTTTTTCATCATCATTAGCACGACCAATTGTTTTTTAGGCCTCAACACGATCAATAAGAAATATTATTGGTATCCCTATAGTCCAGAAGTGATCACGGATTATTTCGACGGAAAAAGACCCTTTTTTGATAAACGGGATGCCCCATTTTTTTCTGATAAGGACGTCAGGCTTTCTATCAACGGCTATTGGTCCCAAGCGCGAACTGGAATTAACGCACAAACATTCTCACTACCCAGAGAATTAGGCTGGCTGCCAATCGAGTACCCGGGAACAAGGCCCTATGATAGATCCTTGGCCGTTTTGCGGGATTCACAAGGAAGAAAACTATACCTTTATACGTACACCCTTCATCAAGGAAGCATCGAGGATGATAGCAATGTTATTGAAAAAATTGATCCTAAGCTCGCCGAAGCCTATAAGGTCTATTCCATGGACATAGCAGTCAACCCTAAACTCGCCCAAGCCTACAATGATCGTGGCAATATTTACTTTCAGATAGGCCGTTATCCCCAAGCCATAGCTGACTATATCCGGGCCGTTGAACTAAACCCTAATCTTGCTCAAACGTATTTCAATCTGGGGTTGTCCTATTACAAGGAAGGCCATATGACGCAAGCGGTCTTTAATTATTCCAAGGCCCTCGCATTAGATCCAAAGGATATCGGAGCTTATAACGATAGGGCTATTATCTATTTTAAATTGAAGGCCTACGCTAAGGCATGGGACGACGTGCGGACAATAGAACAATTAGGAACTGCAGCAAACCCCCTCCTGATCAACGCACTGAAACAGGTAACTGGAAATAAATAAACGTCATTATGAACTTCAATTGAAAAACAACCAATCGTCATTCTGAGGCGTAGACGAAGAATCTCAATAAGATTTCAAGTAGATACTTCGGAGCAACAGGGAATGTCCGGCATGAGGACCTTCGCACAGGATGACGCTATTGGGAAGCTTGATGAAGAGCGTTTGATCTCGCCTGGCCCAACGCTGCATAATAAGCCCGGGAGGCGGCATCATCAGCGGCGGTGATGGGATGCTGTTTTAAATAATCTGATCTCGCCTGGCCTTGCGCCGCATAGAAAGCCCTGGAGGCCTCATCCTGCTGGGCCGTGGTAGGATGTTGTTTTAGATAATCCGCCCTTGCCTGCCCTTGTTGCTTATAAAAAGCCCTTGAATTGGCATCAGCGGACAGCCGGGCGGGACTTAACGGTATAGAAGGTGGATTTGTCGTCAAAGACGGCTGATTGATCACGGGTGGTGTTGGAGCAACAGGCGCTTGATTTGTCACCACAGGTATTGGAGTTGTCCCTCCCGCACCGCCGTTCGTTTGATTGCCACCTGTTGCTGCTTGAGTTGTCGTCGATCCTTGATCAGCCGCGAAAGACATTTGAGGCAATACAACCAACATCAAAATCGATCCGAACAGAATATTTTTCATAGAATTCTCCTTTTATAACCTGACCAAAAAATTATACCAAACAATTAACCAAAAAATGTTATATTTTTAATATATTTTAACGCCAATTCGACATAAGAGTGGTAGTAGAACTTTAAATAATATCCCAATTGGCACCATCGGAAACAATACTATAGGACTGGTACTGAGAAGCGATGGGGACCGTATTTTGTCCGTCGACAGTTTCAGCGGCATTGGCCTGGACCGTGACGTTGTGCACGGAGGAGTCTATTCTCTTGATTATGTACTCGCGTCCGGGCACGGTGGCAACTGCCGGCAAGTTTACGGTCACATCGCCGCCTGAAGCATCAACAAGAATCACTTGATCATTAGCCGCCGCTGCATAAGGAGATGCGCCTGTCACGACGGTAACCGTGTGGACGGCAATAGATCCAATAATACTTAGCGTGGAGGAGCTCGTCCAGGTCCCTATCCCGACATTGCCGTTGGTCACAACTAATCCACCCTGCGGGGTTTTTGTACCGATACCAA
>CAZKUL010000027.1:0-24162 GCA_964555945.1 uncultured Planctomycetales bacterium | reverse complement strand
CTGATGTCCGCATTGAAACATGGGCAACACCGTTTGGCCAGAGGGATTATGGCCTCCTGGTTTGTGACCATCCGTGTTATGCCACTACTTTTATAGAATCATTGGCCAATAATAAGCCCATCATCCTTTTTACGAACCCTCATTTTATGGCAAATGGATTTAATCAACAAGCCCGGAAACATTGGGATGGGTTTAAAGAGATGGGTATCGCCTTTGATGATCCTGTGGAAGCCGCTCGGAAGATTGACGCTATTTATAAATACATTGATGATTGGTGGGGTGAGCCCAAACGACAGGAGGCGATCAAATCATTCTTGTCTGATTATGCCAGAGTGTCAGACCAGTGGGACAAGGAGTGGGTTGGGGTTTTGGACAGGATATTGGATTCTTGATGGGGGAGCACTAAACGTTAGCGGCATTGAAGGTCATTTATGAAAAGAAAAATCATGATCCTGGGCATCAATGGATTTACCGGATGGCATTTTCAACACTACATCCAGAGGCGCAAATTAGAGGAAACCTATTCCTTTGTGGGCGTTGATCAGTCCATCAAAAGGCCCATAGGGATGAAATACATAAGGGCAGATTTGGGCCAATACACAAATCTGGCAAAGATCTTGCGCAAGGAGAAACCGGATTATGTGATTAATCTGGTGGGATTGCTTCGGGGGGAAAATCTGGAAGATTTGGTGCGGGTTAATGCGGATGTGAGCCGGAACCTGTTGGATATTATTCTGAAATATAAGATGCCCATCAAGAAAGTTCTACTCATCGGTTCTGCGGCCGAATATGGATTGCCTAAACATTTGCCGGTCAACGAACGAGGACCCTTAAGTCCCGTCAGTGATTATGGATTATCAAAAGTGATCCAATCTCAGTATGCCCATTACTACTTTAACAATCACGCCATCAACGTCAATATTGTCAGAACATTCAATGTGATTGGACGATTCATTGCGCCCTCTCTATCTATCGGTTCTTTCTTAAACCAAATAAAGAATACTGAGGATGGAGGCCGTATGTACGTGGGTAATCTTGAAACAAAACGGGATTTTATTGATATCGAAGATGTCGTGGATGGCTATTGGAAGATCCTCTTTAAAGGCAAAAGCGGCGAAGTGTACAATTTATGCAGTGGAAAATCCGTTTTGATGAAGGATCTATTAACGTATATGATCAAGAAGTCCCACAAACAATTCCATATTGTTGTTAAGCCTGCGTATATAAAGCAGGTTGATGTTTTGGATATTTATGGTGATGATAGTAAGGTCAAACGTGATACGGGGTGGAAGCCCAAATTTGATATTTACAGCGCCCTCGATAAACTAGATTACAGCTAAATATCCCATGGAAATCACCGATAAAGAGTTTTGGACAAATTATTGGGGGAACATCACGATACCGGTAACTGTCGATTATCAGTTAAAGAACGACAGGGTGATCGCCCAAACAATAAAGAAGCATGTCCCCTCAGCGACCGATAGGCGCTGGGCTATTGAGGTCGGCTGCGCGCCAGGAAAATGGCTGATTTTCTTGAACAAAGAATTGAATTATAATGTTGTGGGCTATGAATATGTGGCGCCTGCGGCGGAAAAAACCGTTCAAAATCTGCTTTCGCAAAATATAAGCACAGACCACTTTAAGATCATCACCGGAGATTTTAATAAGGACACATTACAAGGCGCATATGATCTTGTCGTATCACTTGGCTTTATTGAACATTTTACGGACCTTGATGCGGTCCTGGCCAAGCATTTAAAGATTTTAAATGAGAAGGGATATTTAGTCATTGGCGTTCCTAATTTTAAAGGCATTAATTATCCTATCCAGAAAATTGTTGACCGGTATCTGGCGGACAAAATGCTGCCACATCATAATTTGGATGCCATGGATGTAAACAGGTATCTAGATTTTGCCAGGGACTATAAGCTTGACCCTCTTTTTGTTGGTTATGTGGGAGGATTTGAGAGGGGATTGTTTGATGTTAACGCCATTACCAATACCCCTTTAAGGATTTTGATGAAAATAATGATGCGGTCGCTTACATTTTTATTTGGCCGTTCAAAAAGTAGTTTTTTTAACGGGTATATGATAGCCATCCTTCGGAAATAGTTTTATGTCCCGTGTCTTGTGCTATACAGAGAATTATTTGCTGGGAGGGGGAAACAAATATCTTGTCGATGCGATCAATGCATTGGACGCGCATAAGACCGTTTTTGTGTACGCCAATAAAGATGGCCTGTTTGCCCACGATTTTGAACGTATCCAACGGGCCTATCAGTATCAATCCATGGACATTTGGTCCGTAGAGACACTCAGAAGAGCCGTCAACTATGACCGGATGAACACCAGGGTCAAATTCTTAAATGACGTCGTCATTAAATTATTGAGCGTTCTCATTACGGCGATTTGTTCGCATCATAATAGAAAATTATTCAGGAAGGTCATCGAAACGCTTAAGCCTGATCAAGTGATATGTTTTAATGGCGGTTATCCGGCAGGGTATAGCTGTCTGGACATGATTCTCGAAGCGGCCACCCAGGGCATCAAGAGGCATTTAAGTATTGTGAGCATGCCCACAAGGATCAAGTGGCGGGAGATTATCTTATATAGCGGTATCAAGGATGTGGTCGATTCCGTCATCGTGAATTCAAAGAGAATTAAAGAGGATTTGATACTCAAAAGAAAATTTAGAGAAGGAAAGATCAAAGTTATCTATAATTCAGTATCAAGGAAAAGGGCCCAAGGTAATCCCGATAAATTCTTGCAATCGATGGGCATGAGTAAAGATAAGAATGTAAGCATAATAGGCTATACGGGCAGGATTGAGACCAAAAAAGGGGTATTTTATTTAGTCAAAGCATTTGCTATGATAGCGGGTGGGCGAAAGGACATTAAGCTTCTGCTCGTGGGGTCGGGAGCCGACGTTGAGGCATTAAGAAAATATATTCTTGATCTATCCATGCAAGAGCAAATTCTGTTGGCGGGATTTTATGACGGGGACATTGATGATGTGCTTGCCGCCCTGGATGTCTATGTTTTTCCGTCGTTGTGGGAAGGATTGCCGTACTCAATCCTGGAGGCGATGGCGGCCGGTAAAATCATCATTGCGACCAACGTCGGAGGCATACCGGAAGCGATCACAGATCATGAAGAAGGATTGTTAGTGCCTCCCGCAGACATTGAGGCGTTGAAAAATGTCCTAGGGGATGTCTTGTTGGATAAGGAGCGTTACCGTGAGTTAGGCAGGCGCGCCCAAAAGAAAGTAGATAAAGTTTTTTCATTTGAACCATTTGCTTTAAACATCAATAATATCATTTCAACGGCAAATTAAGAAAAAGGATGCCTATGAAAGTTGTTATTCTTTGCGGGGGGCATGGCACCAGGATCCGGGATGTCGCCGATGATATCCCTAAACCCATGATCCCCATTGGAGGGTATCCGATCCTGTGGCACATCATGAAATATTACGGTTCTTTTGGCCATCATGACTATGTCCTTTGTTTGGGGTATAAGAGTCATGTGATCAAGAATTTCTTTCTTAATTATGAATTAAACACCAATGACATAACGGTTGACTTAAGCGGGAAAAAAAAGGTTACGTTTCATAATAAACACAAAGAACTGGATTGGAAAATCACATTAGCGGAAACCGGGTTGAACGCGATGACCGGGGCCAGGGTCAAAAGGATACAAAAATATGTAGCCGGCGAGGACCATTTTTTGCTCACCTACGGTGACGGGGTGGGCAATATTGACTTAAAGCAGTTGGTCCGATTCCACAAGTCCCATGGCAAGGTCTTGACCGTTTCAGGTGTCAGGCCGCCGGGGAGATTTGGGGAGTTAATGAGCGATGGCAAGGGAAGGGTCACTGAATTTAATGAAAAGACCCAGGCTGCCGCGGGCTTGATCTCCGGGGGCTTTTTTGTGTGCCGCAAGGAGATCTTTAAGTATCTGGATGATAGCGAGGATTTGATCTTTGAATTGGGACCCATGCAGGGCCTGGTCAGCAAGGGGCAACTGATGGTCTATGAACATAAAGGATTCTGGCAGCCCATGGACACCTCGCGGGACTACTTATTGTTGAACAGTTTATTTAATGAAGGGAAAGCGCCGTGGGTCACGTGGAAATAGGCGTATGGCAACGAGCCTTTAAAGGCAAAAGGGTGCTGGTCACCGGGGACACCGGCTTTAAGGGATCATGGCTTAGCTTATGGCTCCATGAGCTAGGCGCGGAGGTCTGCGGTTTTGCCCTGCCGCCGGAAAAAGACGATTCGCATTTTAATCTTCTCCGGTTAGGATCAAGTATCCGTCATATTGATGGAGATATCCGTAATGAAGACAAAGTGCAAGCGGTATTTGATGAGTTTAGGCCTGAGATCCTTTTTCATCTTGCCGCCCAGGCGATTGTCCGGGTTTCTTATCAAGAACCCAAGCGCACCTTTGATACCAATGTCGGGGGCTCCGTTAATATTCTGGAAGCCGTTAGAAAAAGCGATTCATTAAAAGCCGTTGTTTATATCACCTCGGACAAATGTTATCGCAATAATGAGTGGGTTTGGGGATACCGGGAGAATGACACCCTCGGAGGCCGTGATCCCTATAGCGCTTCCAAAGCGGCTGCGGAGATGGTGTTTGCGGCGTATCAGGATTCCTTCATGATGGCCAAAAAGAATGTGGGCATGGCCAGTGCTCGGGCGGGGAATGTGATCGGCGGAGGAGATTGGGCCCAGGATAGGATCATCCCGGATTGTATCCGTTCCTTAAAAAATGGAACACCCATATTGATACGTAATCCTCAATCCACCAGACCTTGGCAGCATGTGCTGGAGCCGCTGTCAGGATATCTGACCGTTGCCATCAAACTTCTGGAAGACCCCGCCCAATTCTCAGGATCCTATAATTTTGGTCCTAAGGCACAGTCGATAAAGACTGTTAGAGAATTAGTCGACCAATCCATAGTGGCGTGGGGCCATGGGGAGGCCAGGGTGACGGCGCAAGCCGATGCCCCGCATGAGTCTGGACTTTTGCATTTGAACTGTGATAAAGCCAATCAAGTATTGGGATGGTACCCCTTGTGGGACTTTAACAGGACAATCCTTGAAACGATGAAATGGTACAAGCAGGTCTTGGGCGGCCAATCAGCCATGGCGATGACCCAACAGCAGATTAAAAGTTATATGGAGGGAGGGTTGGATGATTGACGGTGTAGTGGTGACACCTTTAAAACAAATGTGTGATGAGCGTGGCAAAGTGATGCATATGCTGCGCAGTGATGGGCAGGTATTTAAAGGTTTCGGTGAAATTTATTTTTCTTGTATCTATCCAGGGGCTATTAAAGGGTGGCATATCCATCAGAAGATGGTCTTAAATTATGCCGTACCGCACGGGCGCATTAAATTTGTGCTTTATGATGACAGGCCGCAGAGCCAAACACGCGGTGAGGTCATGGAGATTTTTATGGGGCCTGATAATTATTGCCTGGTGACGGTGCCGCCCTTGGTTTGGAATGGATTTAAAGGGATAGGGACGGAAATGGCGATTGTGGCCAACTGTGCCTCCATATCCCATGATCCCCAGGAAATAGAACGCCGTGACCCTTTTGATCCATCAATCCCTTATCAATGGGAGTTAAGGAACAAGTGAGCGAGCGCGTCTTAATTACCGGCGGATTTGGATATTTGGGCGGTCGCATCGCAGTGGAAATCGCCCGGCAGAACTCCTGGCAAGTGCGATTGGGCAGCCGGCGGAATTTGAATCCCCCTTCCTGGTTACCTGAGGCCCAAACCGTTTGTCTGGATGTCATGAAGCCTGAAATATTCGATAAGGCATTAAAGGGGGTGCACGCGGTGGTGCATTTGGCTGCTCTCAATGAAGCTGAAAGCCGTGAATTTCCTGAAAGGGCGCTTGAAGTCAATACCTTAGGTACCATCAGATTGTTAAACGCCGCTATTCGAAGGAAAGTCAGGCGTTTTATTTATTTCTCGACGGCGCATATTTACGGGGCGCCGCTGGTCGGCCAGATCACGGAGAGCACAGTACCCCGTCCCATGAATCCGTATGCCTGTACACACCTTGCTGCCGAGAGACTTGTTTTAGCAGCCAGGGACGAAGGCAGCATTGAAGGAATTGTATTGCGTCAGTCTAACGGCTTCGGCGCACCAACCCATAGGGACGCGGATTGCTGGATGCTTCTGGTCAATGATCTTTGCAGGCAGGCTGTCCGCGATAAGAAGCTCGTCTTGCGTTCTAGTGGCCTGCAACAGCGTGATTTTATTACCCTCCATGATGTCGGCCGTGTGGCAGCCCATTTTTTGGATTTACCCCGCACCCGTTGCGCGGACGGCCTGTTTAATTTGGGCGGCGGGTGTTCCATGAGCGTGCTGTCAATGGCAGAGCGGGTCATTTCCTGCTGCCGTGAGACGTTGGGCCATGAACCTCAACTTCAGCGGCCTCAACCGGTTGCCAATGAACGTGCGTTAGATTTGAATTATGACATCACTAAGCTCAAGCAAACGGGGTTTGTTCTTAATGGCCAAATGGATGAGGAAATTAAGAACACCCTTAAGATGTGTGTTGCCATGCAGCAGGGGTCAAGGGCATGACAAAGGGCGATCCCCAGGCAGGGGCCCCACGCGTTTCCGTATTAATGACTATTTATAATGCCGAGCCCTTTTTGCGTGAAAGCATAGATAGTTTAATGGCCCAACATTTTTTAAATTGGGAATTAATTGCCATCGAAAATGGTTCGACAGACCAATCGCCAGTGATCTTGGAAAGTTATGAGGACCCAAGAATACGTGTTTTTACATTGCCCAAGAATATCGGACGCACACCGGCGCTTCGTCAAGCATTGAGTCAGGCCCGTGGTGAATATGTCGCGGTCCTTGATGCGGATGACGCTGCCCATCCCGAGCGATTGAGCCGCCAGGTCGAATTTCTAGACTCCCACCCTGAAGTGGTTTTAGTGGGCTCATGGGTGGAACAGATCAACGAGAAGGGTGTTGTATTTAAGACGTGGGAACCACCGACCGATATAGAACAACTCCACGAATGTCTGGGATGGATTGATCCGATTGTTAATTCTTCAGCGACCTATCGTCGCAGGACCGCGGTAACGGCTGGAGGCTATCCCGTTCAGTATGTCTACGCGCAGGATTTCGCGTTGTTATTGGCGTTGGCCCAACAGGGCAGGATTGCGGTTATTGGGGAGTATCTGTGTCAACTGAGGGTCTTTTCTGGTACTATGTCCAGTTCCTCCAAGCATGCCATGGATGTGGCTCGTGAGGGCGTGGCCTTAATGACCTATGCGGGCCAAAAGCTTCCTTTAAGTCGAAAAGGCCGTCGTATGAACCGTTGTTCCGTGGCCAAATATCAGATCCGATGGGGTTTGGCCATGATCAAGAACGGAGATGTTTTTCCGGGATTAAAAAAGGTCGCATCCGCGCTTCTTTTTAATCCTGATATTTTATGGACGAACCAATTATTTCGTTCACCTTTTCAAGCTATTTGATTAAATACAGGAGCCTTTTGTCTTGAAGAATGATGTCAATGTATGGATTAGCCGGATCGGCCTTGGGATAATTTTTTGCTATTGCTTGCTGGCATCCATATTCTTTTCTTATTTTGCCCAGCTGCACCTGACGTTGTGTTATTTGCCGTTTCCTGTCTTTGTTGGTGAGATCGTTATTTGTTTTTGTCTCCCTTTGTTGGTATGGGTCAACCAGGAGAAGCCATCATTCAGCCACCGCACCCTGCTTTTAATCGGTCTTTATTTTGGGTGGGTGTTGATCAAAGCCTTCATTAATTATCATTTCGATGGGCCGCTGACGTGTCGCAATGCGGCGTTATTTTATTATCCGGTTTACGCTGTTTTTGCTTACTCATTTTACCAAAAGGCCATGATGCCCCGTGAAGTGTTGATAGCACTCGCATTTCTGGCTGGCGGCATTTTATTCTTCAAGGTGATGAATGTCTGGTACTGGTGGAGTTACGTCACCATTTTTGTTATTGCCATCAGGAATGTCAGGTCGTATCAATGGCGCTGGGTTGGTTGGGTGTTTCTGGCGGTCATTTTTGGGTTAGGCAAGGAATATTTGTATCAAGGTCATCGTGGTCATTTTGTGAGTATATTTGGTGTGGTGCTTTTTTTAGGGATTTATGTTGGATGCTTGTTTGCCAAACGCCATGATTATGTCCGTTTAAGCATCGTACTTGTCAGTTTCATTATTTTTACCCTGGGATACCGGGTGTTCTCAGAACACAATACGGTGATTTCAGTAATTTCTTTAACGGGAATGGTCGATACGTATAACAAATACGATAAATACTATAAGGAGAGTCTTGGAAATTTCACGCCTGAAAAGCTCACCGTCCATCTTTACAATCCTAAAAAGTTAAAAACACTTTTTTTACCTCCACCGGTGACGTCGGTATCACCTGTCCCAACAGCCCCCTCAACAGCATCCTCCCAAATATTGCCAGACTTGCTGGAAAATATTCAGCGCAACCGGATGTGGGCAGGGCGTTCACTTGACCTGGATGAAAATAATATCGTTTTTCGCTTATTTGTTTGGAGGGACATGATCCATGAGCTAATCGCGCAACGGGCCTGGTGGGGATTTAGTTTCGGCCATCCTCAACGCTCAAAGTCCTTAGAAACGCTCCATTGGGGAGAATCTGAGTGGGGGCGTGATGGATGGATCACCCCGCACAATTCATTTCTTCATATCATCTATCGTGCCGGCATTCTCGGTCTGTTCTTTATTGCTATCTTGTTTTATATGGTTGGAAAACTTATTAAGGATTTTTTAAGGTTGGATTCGATGGAAGGTGGATTTTTGGTCAGTGCGTTGATTTATTGGATGGTATTATCGAATTTCTTTATCATTCTAGAATTCCCCTACAATGCTATTATATTTTGGACAACGTTTGGGATCACGTGTGCTTATCGTGATGATTTAAGGAGGCAAGAACCATGGCGTCAACGCCCAAAGGAATAATCTTGGCGGGGGGCATGGCCACGCGGCTTTACCCCATGACCAAGGGTGTCAGCAAACAATTGCTGCCCGTTTATGATAAGCCTATGATCTATTATCCTCTTTCAGTCCTCATGCTGGCAGGGATAAAGGACATTCTTCTGATCACTACTCCGCATGATGTTCCGTCCTTTGAGCGTTGTCTGGGTGATGGCAGTCCTCTAGGTATTCGCATCACCTACGCTGTCCAAGCGGCGGCCAATGGTCTTGCGGAAGCCTTGATCATTGGGGAAAAGTTTATCAATGGGCAACGGGTTTGCCTGATTTTGGGGGATAATATTATTTATGGCAATGATTTCCAGTCGAAACTACAAAAGGCGTCCCTATCCGGCGGGGCCACTATTTTTGCGTATCCGGTCAGTAATCCAGGCCGTTATGGCATTGTGACCTTTGATAAAGACAATCGGCCCGTCCATATTGAAGAAAAGCCGACCTCGCCCCAATCGCGTTGGGCCGTAACCGGCCTTTATTTTTTTGATGAACAATGTGTGGCGATGGCGCGCGATGTCAAGCCCTCCGCCCGCGGGGAGCTGGAAATCACGGACGTGCTTGAGCAGTATTTACGCCAAGGAAGCCTCAACGTGATCCCCCTCGGCCGCGGCTACGCGTGGCTGGATGCGGGGACCTATGAGTCACTGATCGATGCGTCCATATTTATCAAGACCATTGAAGACAGGCAAGGGCTTAAGATCGGTTGTATCGAGGAAGTCGCTTATCTGAAAGGTTTCATCACCAAGGCGCAATTACTAGGACTGGCAGATGGATTTAAGACGTCCTATGCCGATTATCTTAAACGGATCGCGCAAGAGTAAAACTATGAAGACAAAAAATAGAAGATTTCTTATTACCGGCGGGGCTGGGTTTATCGGGAGCAATTTTGTCAGGCATCTTTATACGACAGAGAAAAATATCAATGTCCGTGTCCTTGATAAATTAACGTACGCGGGCAATTTAGGGAATTTAAAAGATATTGAGGACCGGCCTGGTTTCGAATTTATTAAGGGCGATATTTGTGATCACCCAACGGTGAGATCAGCCATGCAAGAGGTGGATGTTGTCATCAATTTTGCCGCTGAAGCCGCGGTGGACCGTTCCATTGATGATCCGCAGTCTTTTATCAAAACGGACATTTTTGGGGTGTACACGCTCCTCGAGGAGGCCAGAAAGCATCCGGCGCTCGAGCGGTTTATCCAGATATCAACGGATGAGGTTTATGGCCATATCCTGGAGGGAAGCTTCAAGGAGACATCCGAGTTAAGGCCCCGCAACCCTTACGCGGCCTCAAAACTGGGTGGAGAGCGTCTGGCTTACAGTTTTTTTGAAACCTATCAATTGCCGGTGGTGATCACCAGGGCCTCGAATAACTATGGGCCCTATGCTTATCCTGAAAAGGTCATCCCGTTATTTATTACAAACCTTGTCGATGGTCTTCAAGTGCCTGTATTTGGGGAAGGCCGACAGGTCCGTGATTGGTTATATGTCGAGGATCATTGTGCTGCTATCAAACTTTTGGTTGACCGTGGCATCAATGGAGAGGTTTATAATGTGGGCGGCAGCCAGGAGTGCACCAATATTGACCTGACCCGAAGGCTTCTCTGCCTCATGGGCAAGGACGAACATTCGATAAAATTTGTCCAGGATAGGCCTGGACATGATATGCGGTATAGCCTTGATTCTTCAAAGCTGAAAGACCTGGGTTGGTCTCCCCAGGTGGGCCTTGAGATGGGGTTAAAAAGGACGGTGGAATGGTATTTGAGCCACGAAAGCTGGTGGCGACCATTGAAAGATAATCTTGATCCGCGCTATAGTAAAGGTTTTTGGGGCGCGCACAAGGGAGGAGTTTAAATGCGTGGTGTGCTGCTGGCAGGCGGGAGCGGTTCCAGGCTCATGCCACTGACCAAGGTGACCAATAAGCATCTGCTACCGGTTTATAAGAAACCGATGATCTATTATCCCCTGGAGACGCTGATCAGTGCCGGAATCAAGGAAATCCTTATTGTTACCGGAGGAGAACACATTGGAGATTTCTTTCGGCTCCTGGGATCGGGCCGGGAATGGGGGGCGCATTTTAGTTATGAGATCCAGGAGGGTAATGGCGGTACCGGTGCCGCTCTACTATTGGCTGAAAGCTTTGCCCGGGATGAAGAATTCATGGTGATTTTAGGTGATAATGTGGTGAGCGAAGAGGTGGCTTGTTTTGTCCAGGATTTCAACAAGGAAAAAGAGAAATTCAGCGCCAAGATTTTGATTGCCAAGGTGCCGGACCCCCAGAATTACGGGGTGGTGACCTTCAAGGGTAAAAAGATAACAAGCATCGTTGAGAAACCTAAGAACCCGGGGTCTTATTATGTGAACACCGGCCTATGGATGTTTTTACCGGATATCTTTGGGCATTTGAAACAATTAAAAAAGTCTCCCCGCGGAGAATACGAAATCACAGATGTGCTGGCGTGGTATGTGAACCAGGGCCTTTTAACCTATTCTATTTTAAAATCCGCCTGGACGGATGCAGGGTCCTTTGAGTCTTTATATAAAGCCACCGTATTGATGAAGCAGTTGGAAATCAAACGTAATTTAAAATGAATATTTTAATCACTGGTGCCAATGGCTTTATTGGACAACATCTATCTGCGCGTCTGTTATCCCGGGGGTACGATGTTTCCGGCCTTTCCCTGAAGGTCCCTTCCCCTGCCACACTGCCATTTAAGGACTATTACCAACAGGATATTTCCAAGAGCTTCGTGTTAAATGCCTATTTTGATGTGGTCATTCATTTAGCCGCGTATAATATAACCAATGTGGGGGCCAAGGATGGGGCCTTGTACACGGCGGTCAATGTCGAAGGGACAAGGCACCTGCTGCAAGCCGTCGGTGCCAAGAGATTTATATATTTGTCGACGGCAAAAGTGTATAAGGATGAAGGCTTGCCGATGGTGGAGAATTCTCCCCTATCGCCCCAAGGCGCTTATGCTGAAAGTAAAGTAAAAGCGGAAGAGGTCTGCCGTGATCATGTTGAGAAAGAATCGTTGGTCATCCTGCGGTCAGTCAATGTGATGGGCTGGGGACAAGCGCCCAAAGCGGTGTTACCTGTTTTTTATCAACGAGCGAAGTCCCATCAACCCTTGGACATTATGCATCCCGCGCATAGGCCGATGCAATTTGTTTATGTGGAAGATTTGATTGATGCCTTTGAAGCCCTCATCACCGTCGGGGATGAGGTGGGAGGCACACCGGCAGGAGGCATTTTCAATATCGCCCATGAGGAATCATTCACCCTGGAGCAATTGGCGCGGGCCATTATCACCATGACCCATTCTTCATCGGTTTTAAACATCCCTAAAGACGCAGGCGCCGACCACGTATTCTCACCGGTCATTTGTGCAAAGGCTTATCAGCGGTTAGGATGGAAGGCGCAAACAGGAATTGCCAGGATTTTGGAGCTTTATGACAGAGAGTACGCCAACGCGTCCCATTAAAATTCTCATTTGCGGTATTCTGCCGCCGCCCAATTTTGGACACAGCATGGTCTATAAGATGCTGATGGCGTCTTCATTCCCTACGGCCTTTGATACACGGTTTTTGAATATGCAGTTTTGGACCTACGGCACGCATAAAAAGGTGACAGCTACCAAACTCTTGAGGATGGTCAAATACTACGTTTTTTTTGTCTGTACGCTGCTTTTTTGGCGGCCTAAGTATGTCCTTTACAACAGTAGTTTTTATCCGATGCCCTTTCCCAAAGACCTTTTATTTTGTTCGACAGGGATTATGTTGGGGAGCAAGGTCGTCTTTCATGACCTGGGACAATATGTGAAGGAACTCGACGGGTCTTTGAGCGGATTTAAAAGGAAAGCGTTGCGCTGGATGCTGAGGCGCATGGGGGGAAGCATCATCATGGGCCAGAAGGTGCGCCAGGATTATGAGGGGCTCGCCGACCCAGCCAAACTTTTTGTGGTCCCCGGAACCGCAGAGGACAGCAAAGAGATTGCCGTGGCTTCTCTCCCAACAGCCCCCGGGATTAATGTTTTATATTTTTCTCACATGAGCCGGTTAAAAGGGGTGTACGTGGCCTTTGAGGCCGCGGCCCTTGTCCTTAAACAACGCTCCGAGATCAGGGTGACCTTCGGAGGGCCGATCGAAGACCAGGAAGTCAAGAATGCTCTCGAAGAATTACAAAATAATTTTCCCCAAAGGGTCTTTTATGAAGGGTATGTCGAAGATGTGGACAAACGTACCAGGATCTTCAGACAGGCAGACATTTTTATTTTTCCGACTCTCAGGGACGTTTTTGGACTTGTGCTTCTACACGCCATGGCCGAAGGTTTGCCCATCGTGGCCTCGCGCGAGGGGACCATCCCTGAAATTGTCCCTGACGGTACCAATGCACTCTTGATTGACAAAGGGGATGCCCAGGCCCTGGTTCGTAAGATACTTTTTTTGGCGGGCGAACCTCGTTTGCGGACAAAGATGGGCCATGCCAACAGGCTCAGATTTGAAGAGAACTACACACTGGAAAAATACGGAGAAGCCATGGTTAATGCGTTTAACCAAATGGAAAAATTATATGCGTGATGATGGTCCTCTCCAATCAACATCCGGGTGGAATTATTATTTTGGGGGAGTGACTTTACTTTATATTTTATGGCGATTCATCGTTCATTGGATAAAATAGCGACCCCTTTGTCTCATTTGCCGACATGGTTTTTTATCATCGGTTATCCTTGCTTTTGGATGGAGCTTTATTCGCACAGCGCGCCTGATGGTGTCACTTCCCCATGGCCGTGGATTTTGTTTGAAGGGATTGCCCTTGTCTGTGTTGGATCGGCTGTCATGGCGAGGGACATAGGGACCAAGCCATTTATTCCTAAGATGAGTATCGGTCCAGTCGGGGGAATGGAGTTTTTCTTTTGGCCGGCTGCTTTTTTCCTGGCACTTTTTATTATAGGGGTCATCCTGATAGCAGGTCTTAAGCCGATCCATTTGATGCAGGAATTTGATTGTCTTCAATATCATTACACCCTGCCTCGTCAGCATCTTATTTTAGGGTCCTTTGTCCACATCCCCTGGGCCGCGGATGATCTATTTTTGCTCCCGATGGATTTTGCCCTGGCCCCATTCTGGTTTGCCACGAGCCTGCCCAACAAAATCCCCCAACTTATTATTTTTTTTGGTTTGATGGCTGTGGCCATGCGTTTGACCTCTTTGCTGGCCACGGAGCGTCGGCCCTGGGCAGCTCCCTTGGTCGGGCTGGTCATTTTGGGTACGCATGGCTTTGGGATCCAGATGGGGACAGGGATGTTGGATTTGGCGATTACCTATTTGTTCTTGGCCTCCCTGGACAGTCTATGCCAGGGGAACTGGTGTTTGGCGGCCATTGAATTTACTTTTTTCTTCTGGTCCAAACCTTTAATGCCGTTGGAGGTGACGGTCATCCTGGGAATTTGGTTTTTTATTTTTACCTTGGCCCGTTGGTTTCAGTGGGAAATACTCGGTACCTTGATCTTGAAACACCGGCTACGGGCGTTTGGATTATTTCTTATTTTAAGCGTGTTCGTTGCCGGACCTTTCATAGGCAAATCGATCTATTACGCGGCGACCCCATTTTTTCCCCTGGGGCCAGGTATGATGGGGACTGTGGCAGTTATTAAAATGCATCCGCAAGCCTGGCAAAGTTTAGAGAAGGCCAGTCGCCTATGGATGCAAGGCATCAAGGATGATTATGGCCATGGGCGTAGTTTATTGGCGTTCATCAAACATTGGTGGCTGTTGGCATTGCCGGAAAAAGGTGTTAACAACGCCTTTGATTATCCTTTGGGGTTGACCTATCTTTTAATGATCGGCCCGTTTATGTATTTTTTGTTTAGAGATCTTTGGCAGCGCAAATTCCATCCTTTGAGTGTGCTGGTCGCGGTCATATGGGCGTTGTGGTGGTTCTCGGCCCAGCAGAGCCGGTTTTTGTATCTACCCTTGGCGATCATTTTTATAGTGACGATCGCCCGCTTCAATAAAATATCTAAAGTTCTGTTATTATGTTTATTAGTAAGTTTGCTCCTGGAAGCCTTATCCGTCTGGAACGCGCACAAAACTGATTTGTGCCGTTGGGGTGTCAATGATCTCAGAGTTGAAGATCAACAGTTGGTGGCTTTAAACCAGAGCTATCTGCAAAACCCTTCCTCGAATTATGTGGACTGGCCCTCGCATGATGTTGCCTATGCCCAATTTCCTGTCATGGTGCATAAAGAAAATTTGCCACACACTATCATTTTCTGATATATAATAGCCATTTCATTATGCTTAAAACCATTTCTTTATTAGGCGTTAATGTTAGTCGGGTCAATCCTGTTTTGGCCGTTGCACAGATTTGTACATGGGTAAAAGAAAAACAACGCACCTACGTTTGTGTGGCGCCGGTCGCGACCTTGGTAGATGCAAGACGAGACCCTTCTTATGCGGCGGCGGTTAACGCCGCGGGGATGGTCACACCAGATGGCATGCCTGTTGTATGGCTGGCGCGGTGGCGCGGCTGCCAGGACATCACGCGTACCTATGGTCCAGACTTATTATTGGAGGTTTGTAATAAAGGGCAGCAATTGGGGTTACGCCATTTTTTTTATGGAGGGACCGAGGCTACCTTGGAAAAGTTGCAGAAGAAACTACTTGGGGCTTATCCGGGGATCTTGATTGCGGGACAATACGCCCCGCCTTTTCGTACCGGCGTTTGGATGGAGGATCCCCAGATCATCGAGCGCATCAACGAGGCTCACGCTGATATTATTTGGGTGGGATTAGGTTCACCGAAGCAGGATTTTTGGATGCATCGGCACAGGCCCCTATTGGAGGCGCCGGTCATTGTAGGCGCGGGTGCTGCCTTTGATTTTTGTTCGGGAGTCAAACCCCAGGCGCCTCGATGGTTACAGGGTTGCGGATTGGAATGGTTTTTTCGGCTTTGTTGTGAACCGCGGCGCTTATGGAAACGGTATTTGATCGGGAACAGTCTTTTCTTAATTTATTTAATCAGGGATTGCTTTAAAAAAACTGCCTAACAATGAAATTTCGTCCGCAACCCATTTTGATTATCAGCACGTATGCCGCTATTGACGTGGTTTGTATTATTTTGGCCTTTTATCTGGTCTTGCTTTTCCGGCCACAGACTGTCCCTTTTTCTGTTTCGTTACCCTCTTTTTTTTCCGCGGCTAACCCTTTTAAATTACTTTTCATGGTGTGGACACTGTTGATCCTATTTTTCCATTATACCCATGGTCTCTACCACACGCACCGAGAACAATTAGAGAGCATGGAGATATGGGAAGTCGTTAAATCCATCTCTATCTCGACCCTGATCATTATCGTTTTAGCATTTTTGTTGAGGATCCAGGATTTTCCCCGTAGTGTCATGATCCTCAATGCCGTGGTGATCACGGCTTTTTGTTCCATCTGGCGGGTCTTAAAGAGGTTGTTAGTCAATTATCTCGTCTGTAACGGTTACAATAATTTTAACACCTTGATTATTGGTGCCGGAAAAGTCGGTATCATGCTGGCCGGCGAGATCAATAGCCATCCGACGTTAGGATTGAAGATCAAAGGTTTTCTTGATGATTATAAAGTGGGCAATAGCGGCCAATGGCCTGTTTTGGGAAAACTGGACAGCCTTAAAGAGATCATTCATCGGGAATTCATCCATAAAATTTTTATAACCATTTATCCCGACCATCAGTCTTTTATTAAATTACTGGAAATCGCCCGTGAAGAAGGCCTGGCCATCAGAGTGGTGCCTCAGGGCTATGAGTACATGGCTGATAATTTTATTAAATTCAATATTGGGCTCATTCCTATCCTGGAATATTCGGACATTGATGTCAATTACCGGAAAAGATTAAAGAGAGTATTTGATTTTGTCCTGGCCTTGATATTGGTGGTGCTTATGGTGCCGGTTTTTATCGTTTTAGGTGTGATGATCAAAATAGACAGCCCTGGGCCGGTTTTTTATCGTTCCCGCCGTTACGGCCGTTATGGGCGTACCTTCGACATGTATAAATTCCGCAGTATGGTCACCAATGCCGATGAGCTCTTAGGACAGCTTAAAGACAAGAATGAAGTCGACGGGCCCATTTTTAAGATCAAGAAGGACCCGCGTACCACCAAGATGGGAGCTTGCTTGCGCCGTTATAGCCTTGATGAGTTGCCGCAAATATTGAATGTGCTTACCGGTGATATGAGTCTGGTGGGCCCGAGGCCATTTCCTATCACGCAATTAGAAAAGGAAGATTTGCGGCAATTACGGAGGCTCGGGATACGTCCGGGCATCACGGGGCTCTGGCAGATCAGGGGACGCAGTGATGTGTCCTTTGATAAATTGTTACGTTGGGATATCTGGTATATCAAAAACTGGTCATTTTGGCTGGACGTCTATATCCTATTTCAGACGCTTCCAGTCGTCGTTAAGGGGAAAGGAGCTTATTAATGAAAAAGGCATTAATTACAGGCATCACCGGTCAGGACGGCTCTTATTTGGCTGAATTCTTGATCAAAAAAGGCTACGCTGTTTATGGGATCATCCGCCGTTCGAGCAGTTTTAATACGCAACGCATCGACCATCTCTATCAGGACCCGCATGAAAAGAACCGTAAGTTGCATCTAGTCTATGGTGATTTAAATGATGCCAGTTCGTTGAATTTATTGATCAAAAACATTGGTCCCGATGAGATTTATAATCTGGGCGCCCAAAGCCATGTGAAGGTAAGCTTCGAGGTGCCGGAATACACGGCGGAGGTGTCCGGCTTAGGGGCCATCCGTCTCTTGGAAGCCATCCGGGACAGCGGGGTGAAGACCAAATTCTATCAGGCCTCATCCTCCGAGATGTTCGGGAAGGTCATCCAGACCCCCCAAAGCGAGCTGACACCCTTTTATCCGCGCAGCCCTTATGGTGCGGCGAAGGTCTACGCGTATTGGATGACGGTCAATTACCGCGAGGCGTATAAGATGTTTGCCTGTAACGGTATTTTATTTAATCACGAATCACCCCGTCGGGGAGAGACATTCGTGACCCGAAAGATAACCATGGCCCTGGCCCGGATTAAATTAGGGCTCCAGAAGAAATTGTATTTAGGCAACCTGGATGCCAAGCGGGACTGGGGATTTGCCGGTGATTATGTGGAAGCCATGTGGTTGATGCTGCAACAGCCCCAAGCGGATGATTATGTGATTGCCACGGGAGAGACCCATTCCGTGCGCGAATTTTTGCAAGAAGCGTTTGATTATGCTAAACTCGATTGGAAGAAATACGTGGCCCTGGATAAGCGTTATCTGCGTCCGACCGAGGTAGATTTACTTTTAGGCGACAGCTCCAAAGCCCGCCGCGTACTTAAATGGAAGCCCAAGGTCAATTTCAAGCAACTGGTCCGCATGATGGTGGACAGTGATATGAAGGTGGTACGGCAGACGATGTACGGATTAAAAGGTAAATGAGTGTGCGTAGAGACGCCATTTATGGCGTCTCAATACAAGAATCCGAAAATAAGAGATGCTATTCATAAGAGACGCCATAAATGGCGTCTCTACGATTTGTACCTCATTGCGGAAGTCAGGAAGGAGATTGGGTATGGACTTTTGGAAAAACAAACGCGTCGTCGTTACAGGTGGCGCCGGTTTCTTAGGACGGGTTGTCGTTGAGCAACTTGCCTCTAAAGGTTGTAAACACATCACTGTTCCGCGTTCAGCGCAGTTTGACTTGCGTAAAACGGCAGCTATCCGCAAATTGTATAATCAGGCTAAACCGGATATGGTCATCAGTCTGGCTGCGGTTGTCGGCGGTATTGGTGCCAACCGTGAAAACCCGGGAAGATTCTTTTATGACAATTTGATCATGGGCGTTGAACTCATGGAGCAGGCCCGACGCATGGGGATCCCGAAATTTGTGGCTATAGGGACCATTTGCGCGTACCCTAAATTTTGTCCGGTACCGTTTAAAGAAGATAACCTTTGGATTGGGTATCCAGAAGAGACCAATGCGCCTTATGGGTTGGCCAAAAAAATGCTCCTGGTCCAATCACAGGCCTATCGTCAACAATATGGGTTTAATTCCATTTTCTTGCTTCCGGTCAATCTCTATGGGCCTGGTGATAACTTCGCCTTAACGAGTTCTCACGTGATTCCCGCCCTTATCCGTAAATGCGTTGAGGCCAAAAGGCAGCGGAGCAAGCACATCACCGTGTGGGGCACCGGCCGTGCTACGCGTGAGTTTTTATATGTGGATGATGCCGCGCGCGGGATCCTTTTAGCGGCTGAAAAATATGATAGTTCTGAGCCGGTTAACCTGGGCGCCGGTTTTGAGATCACTATCAAGGACCTCATCGAGCTGATTGCCAGATTGACCAAATTTAAAGGCGAAATCATTTGGGACACCACCAAACCCGACGGCCAGCCGCGGCGTTGTTTGGATGTGACACGTGCCCGCAAGTCATTTGGATTTAAAGCCAACGTTTCTTTCGAAGCAGGACTCAAGAAAACCATTGCGTGGTATGAGCGCAATCCTAGCGCCGCATGAGCATTTTTATCCTCAAGCCAAAGGACAGGGAATCTTTGACAAAAGAGCACTCTTCGCTATAATACTGCGATTTATAATTTTGTCTAAGATCAAGAGGGAGTATTGATATGCAAAAAATGACCGTACGGGATATTAATATCAAGGGGAAAAAGGTAATTATCCGCCTGGATTTTAATGTCCCCCTCGATGAAACATTCCATATTACTGATGACCGTCGCATTACCGCGGCGTTGCCGACGATTCAATATGCCTTGAGCAATGGGGCCTCCAAAGTCATTTTGATGAGCCATTTGGGCCGTCCCAAGGGCACGGGCTTTGAGAAGGAATTTTCTCTTCTTCCGGTAGCCAAGCGTTTGGAGGAATTACTTAAAGAGAAAGTCTTGTTACTTAACGATTGTGTGGGTCCTGCGGTCAAAGAAGCCATTACGAAGTCCTCTGAGCGTGTGATTTTGCTGGAGAATTTGCGTTTTCATAAGGCGGAAGAAAAGAATGACGCTGCCTTTGCCAAAGAATTGGCTTCCCTGGCTGATATTTATATCAACGACGCTTTCGGGACCGCGCATCGCGCCCACGCCTCCACGGCAGGGATAACGGCTTATTTGCCATCGGTGGCCGGATTCTTAATAGAAAAAGAACTGCAATATTTAGGTAGTGCCATCAATAATCCCAAACGTCCCTTGGTGGTCATATTAGGCGGGGCCAAAGTTTCAGATAAAATTGAACTGATCAAGAATTTGATCCCTAAGGCCAACAGCATCATTATTGGCGGAGGGATGGCCTATACCTTCTTGAAAGCCCAAGGGATCAGTATCGGTAATTCTAAATTGGAAAAGGACAAGGTTGATTTGGCGCGGGAATTGATGGAACAGGCCAAGAAGGCAGGCGTGGAGTTTTCTCTGACAACGGATTTTGTCATCACCCAAAGTTTTACCAGTGATGATTGCAAGATTTCAGATGTGATCCCTGACGGCTTTGAAAGTCTGGATATTGGCCCCAAGACCATCAAGAATTATGAAGCCATTCTATCCAAAGCCAAAACGGTTGTATGGAATGGCCCTCTGGGTGTCTTTGAGCGTGATGCGTATGCCAAAGGGACCCGCGCCATTGCTGACTACCTGGCCTCTTTAAAAGATGTGACAGTCATTATCGGTGGGGGAGACTCCGCCGCAGCGGTGGCCAAATTTGGCTTGGAAGATAAAATGACCCATATTTCAACCGGCGGCGGAGCATCGTTGGAATTTTTGGAAGGCAAAGAGTTGCCCGGCATTGCGGCACTGAATGATAAAAAATAGGGAGAATATGCGTAAGCCCATCATTGCAGGTAATTGGAAATTAAATAAGACACCGCATGAAGCTATTCTTTTGGCCAATGATCTTAAACGCGAAATTATTTACATGGAGGGTGTGGATATTGTCCTGTGTCCTCCATTTACAGCACTGGCAGAAGTTGGAGATGTGTTGACATCCACTAATATTGCCTTAGGGGCGCAGAATGTTTTTTGGGAAGATGCCGGCGCCTTCACAGGAGAGATCTCTGCCCCGATGCTCAAAGATTTAGGCGTGAGTTATGTTATTATAGGCCATTCCGAGCGCCGCCAGTATTTCCATGAGACCAATGAAACAGTCAATAAGCGTTTACGGGCGGTTTTAAAACACGAGCTGACACCCATCGTCTGTGTGGGTGAGAATTTGGCCCAGCGTGAGTCTAATAAAACTTTTGATGTCATTAAAGACCATTGTGAAGGTTCTCTTATGGGACTGTCAGCGGAAGAAATGGCGAAGGTGGTTCTGGCCTATGAGCCGGTTTGGGCCATTGGCACAGGAAAAACCGCCACCCCGCAACAAGCCCAGGAAGTCCATGTATTTATCCGCCAGTTACTCGAGAAAATGTTCAATGGTGAGACAGCCAGCAGTGTACGTATTCAGTACGGCGGCAGCGTCACACCGGATAATATCGTTTCCCTGATGGCCCAGGCGGATATCGACGGTGCGCTTGTGGGCGGCGCCAGCTTAAAAGCGCCATCTTTTGCAGCCATCGTTAAAGGCAGCGTAAAATGATTCTGACGTAATGTCAGAATCATCCTGAGCCATAGAGGCGAAGGATCTCAATGAGGAGTTTAAATTCATGGGTTTTATTCTTGTTATCCACGTTATCGTTTGTATCTTACTGGTCATCTCCATCCTCATGCAGGCAGGCCGCGGCGGCGGCTTGACCGAGACTTTTCAATCCGCGGAGTCCATGTTTGGGACGCAAACCAATGTCTTCATGGTCCGTTTTACGACGATATTAGCGGCCATTTTTATTTTGACATCCTTGGTTTTGGCATTCAATTCCTCTAAAGGTTCCCAGTCTTTGATGGCCAACAAGAAGTTATTGGCGACAGTCCCCAAACCTGCGGCCAAGCCTGAAAGTAAGGATGAGGGTGACGTTCAAGTCAAAGTTGAGTCTCCCAAGCCTATGGCGCCACCGGATGTAACAGCCCCTAATAAAGAAGTTCCGGTTAGCCCCGTGACGAATGTTCAGAAATAATGGATCTTTTCGATTCTGGCTGCTTGTTGTTTATGCCACTTGTCTTTGTGTAACACCCCCAAGCGCGCTTGCCGCCACCAATCATTATGGCGGGAGCCTTGTCCTGGCTGTTTCTTCTGATCCGAAAACTTTCAATGATATTGTTTCCACAGATGCCAATAGCGGTGCCATTACCGCCATGCTTTTTGAAGGCCTGACGACAGCCGACCCTTTTACTTTAAAAGTCATTCCTAACCTGGCCAAATCGTGGGATGTAAGTCAAGACGGCCTCCAATGGACATTTCATTTAAGACAGGACGTGCTATGGTTTGATGGCTCATCTTTTAGCGCGGATGATGTCGTTTTTACATTTAATGATCTGATTTACAATCCCAATATTCCTTCCTCTTCCAAAGATGTTTTGACCGTTGATGGGAAACCATTCAAGGTTGAGAAGATTGACCAATACACGGTGCGTTTTATACTTCCGGTTAAATTTGCCCCGTTTCTGCGCTCCATGGCGCAGACCATTCTCCCTAAGCATTGTTTAGCCAAAGCGGTGGCCCAACAGAAGTTTTCATTCACCTGGGCCATCGATACGCCCCCTGCAGCCATCATAGGCACCGGACCCTTCATGTTAAGCGAATATCATCCCGGTGAGCGTTTGGTATTCAAACGCAATCCTCATTATTGGAAAAAATCACCGCAGGGTGAGGCGCTGCCTTATTTAGATAAGATCATATTTCTGATTATCCCGGAAACCCAAGCCCAGTTATTAAAATTCATGGATGGAGAGCTTGATTCAACCGCAGTTAGTGGAAGCGATTATCCTTTGCTTAAACCCATGGAGAAACAAAAGAATTTTCGTATTGTTGAGGCTGGTGCCGGTTATGACAGCAATTTTGTGACCTTTAATCAGAACCCGGGCATTGATTCTAATACGCACAAGCATTTTGTTGACCCTGTCAAGTTGTCCTGGTTTACCAATCTTGCTTTTCGTCGGGCGGTAGCGCATGCCATTGATAAAATCAAGATCATTGAGATTCTTAATAACGGTTTTGGTCTGCCGCAAACGGGCCCTATGAGTCCCAGCAGCGGTTTTTTTTATAATCCGAAGGTAAGGGAATATGATTACAATCTGGATGAGGCCAGGGGGATTTTAGAAAAAGCCGGTTTCAAATACCGCGATGACGGCCAACTTTATGATCCTCAAGGGCATCCGGTAGAATTCAATTTTCTAACTGCCGATGCCGGCACTGCCGGACGGATGCAAATGGCGGCCATTATCCGTTCGGACCTAGAAAAATTGGGAATGAAGGTCAATTTAGTGCCGGTGGAGTTTAATACCCTGGTCAACAGGCTGATGGCCTCTTTTGATTGGGACATGGTGATGATAGGATTGACGGGCGGTGTTGAGCCACATTTTGGCCAGAATGTCTGGCTTTCGTCGGGGGGATTGCATTTGTGGGACCCTCATCAATTAAAGCCCGCGACACCGTGGGAGGCGCGTATCGATGAGATTTACAGCCAGGGCGCCCAGGAATTAAATGAGGACAAGCGCAAGGTCCTCTACGATGAATTCCAGCGCATCGTTGCCGACGAACTCCCTGTCATCTACACCGTATTAAACATGGACATGTACGCCGTACGCAACAAATTCGGCAACCTAAAACCCACCGTCAATGGAGGGGCGTTTCATAATATTGAGGAAATATATATAAAGAAATAACATGCTATACATACGGTAGCGCCTATGAGATGAATAGCTATTATATTTTCGGCACGGGATATTTATATTCCCTGTTTCTTGGTTTGCAGAAGTAATTTTAGAGCGTAAGGGATTAAAATTTTTTGATAGATAATATTAACCCCGTCCGCAGCAATCCAAGGATTGTAGAGCAAGCAATAGGGAATATTCCTCGCAGACATTTGGCAAAAAATCCCTGAATGTGCCGAAAATATAATAGCTATTCATCTCATAACGCAATCAACGTTAGTTATGCGTGTATTGTAAGAGATAAATTTGTTCTTTTTGCGACTGTAGCTTTTAGCCAAAGCAGCTCATGATTTGA